>DATMMM010000116.1:0-4536 GCA_035569735.1 Allostellaceae bacterium
GAGCTTCTTCCTGAGCTTGCAGACGAAGACGTCGATGATCTTGAGCTCGGGCTCGTCCATGCCGCCATAGAGATGATTGAGGAACATCTCCTTGGTGAGCGTGGTGCCCTTGCGCAGGCTCAGGAGCTCGAGGATGCCGTATTCCTTGCCGGTGAGGCGGAGCGGCGCGCCCTCGACCTCCACGGTGCGGCTGTCCAGGTTGACCAGCAGCTTGCCGGTGCGGATCACCGATTCCGAGTGGCCCTTGGCGCGGCGCACGATCGCCTGGATGCGCGCGATCAGCTCGCGGCGGTCGAAGGGCTTGGTGAGGAAATCGTCGGCGCCGAAGCCGAGGCCCTTGATCTTGTGGTCGAGTTCGCTCAACCCCGAGAGGATCAGGATGGGCGTGCGCACACGCGCGGCGCGCAGCCGGCGCAGCACCTCGTAGCCGTCGATGTCCGGCAGCATGAGGTCGAGCAGGATGATGTCGTAGTCGTAGAGCTTGCCGATCTCCAACCCGTCCTCGCCGAGATCGGTGGTGTCGACGATGAAGTTCTCCGCGCGCAGCATCATCTCGATGCTGGCGGCGGTGGCTGAATCATCCTCGACGAGAAGAACCCGCATGCAACCCTCCGCGTTTCGGTGCCGTGGCCCCTCTTTTATCGCCCTGCGGTCACCAGGCTTAATTATTCTTACCTCCCTGGGTTAACAACCTGTTAATTCGCCGCGAACCAAACGCGCGGAAATGCAGGCACCTGCGCAACCATGCTGCCCCGAGGCAGGGCGAGGCAGGAGCGGGAACCGGCGCGACTCCGGGGCTTCCTTGGCCGTTTAACCCGGCTTTAAGCGAGCGCCGCGATGATGTGGCTTCCCGTCGACAGCCTGAGGAGTGTGCGTGGGTCTCGCCAATCTGCTCGACGACGTGCGACAGATCCCCGACTACCACCGCTACGGCCGCGTCACCGGCGTCTCCGGCCTGTTGCTGGAGATCGGCGGCGTGCCGCAGAGCCTGGCGGTCGGCGGGCGCTGCGAGGTACTGACCCGCGACAACCGCCGCGTTCCCTGCGAGGTCGTGGGCTTCCGCGAGGGCCACGCGCTCGCCATGCCCTTCGGCGCGGTCGAGGGCGTGAGCCTCGGCTGCAAGGCCGAGGTGCTGGCGGCGGTGCCGGCGATCCGTCCGAGCGACGCGTGGCTCGGCCGCGTGGTCAATGCCTTCGGCGAGCCGCTCGACGGCAAGGGTCCGCTGCCGCCGGGCCCGCGAGCCTATGCGCTGCGCAACCCGCCGCCGCAGGCGCATCTGCGCCGGCGCGTCCAGGGCAAGCTCGATCTCGGCGTGCGCGCGCTCAACACCTTTCTCACCTGTTGCCGCGGCCAGCGCATGGGGATCTTCTCGGGCTCGGGCGTCGGCAAGTCGATCCTGCTCTCGATGCTGGCGCGCTACACCACCAGCGACTGCACGGTGATCGGCTTGATCGGCGAGCGCGGGCGCGAGGTGCAGGAGTTCCTGGAGGACGATCTCGGCCCCGAAGGGCTGAAGCGCAGCGTGGTGGTGGTGGCGACATCCGACGAATCCCCGCTGATGCGCCGGCAAGCCGCCTATCTCACCATGGCGCTCGCCGAATACTTCCGCGACCGCGAGCGAGACGTGCTCTGCCTGATCGACAGCGTCACGCGCTTTGCCATGGCGCAGCGCGAGATCGGGCTTTCCGCGGGCGAGCCGCCGACCGCCAAGGGCTATACGCCCACCGTCTTCGCGGAGCTGCCGAAGCTCTTGGAGCGCGCGGGGACGGGGACGGGGCAGGGCACCATCACCGGGCTCTTCGCGGTGCTGGTGGAGGGCGATGATCACAACGAGCCGATCTCCGACGCCGTGCGCGGCATCCTCGACGGCCACATCGTGCTCGACCGCGCGATCGCTGAGCGCGGCCGCTATCCCGCGATCAACGTGCTGCGCTCGATCTCGCGCACCATGCCGGGCTGCAACAGCGCGGAGGAGACCGCGCTGGTCGCCGCGGCCCGCCAGCACCTCGCGACCTACGAGGACATGGCGGAGCTGATCCGCTTGGGCGCCTATCGCAAGGGGAGCGACGCCAAGGTGGACGAGGCGATGCGTCATTATCCCGCGCTCGAGACATTCATGAGCCAGGCGCGCGAGGAGCGCGCCGAGCTCGATGCCGGCTACGCCGATCTGAAACGCATCCTCGCGAGCACCAAACCATGAGTACGCTCGACAGCCTGATCCGATTGCACCGCTGGCAGGTCGACGAGCGCCGCCGCCAGGTGGCGGAGCTCGATGCCTTGGCGGAGAAGCTGCGCCAGGAGCTGGCGCGGCTCGCCGAGGAGCGGACGAGCGAGCAGGCGGCCGCGGGCGCCTCGTTCCTCGCGCGCCACGTCTATCCCGGCTACCTCCGCCGCGCCATGGAGCGGCAGAAGACGCTGGAGCAATCATTGGCCGAGACCGAGGCGCAGACCCTCGCCGCGCGCGAGGCCCTCGCCGAGGCCTTCCAGGAGCTGAAGCGTTACGAGGTCGCACAGGCCAACCGCGAGCGCCTGCGCATCACCGCCGCCGCGCGCCGCGAGCGCCTGGAGACCGACGCCATCGCGATCCAGACTTTCCGCCGGGCGAACGGGCGGTAGGGCGGGAGAGCCGGCGGGCGGGGGCTGGGGAATCCCGCGCGGATTTTTCGGCGTTTTCCGAGGGTTTTCCGGCGTTCGCAGGCGCTTTTCCGGCCTTTTCCGCCAGATTTTGGCTTTTTCGAACCCACCTAAGTCCATGATCCGACAGGATAGTCGGGTTCGTTTTGACAAAAACGCTGTGGTCTTCCCCTCCTGCCCTGAAGCCGGCGAGCCCACACACGACCGCCCACGCTCTCGCGATCCCTCGCCTCGCCTGATGAGACAATGTCACCCATGGTGACTGGATCTTGCCCGAAGGCGGTACAGACCGACTCAACTCTCGATGCCGGCGAACAGGCAACGTGGGTCACGCGCCTTCTCTCAACTCATGGCCACAAACGTTCAGAACTCGATTTCGCACTTTCAGTTGAACACGAGGGCATAATCGTCGTAGTGGGCGGACGGCAGGTTCCTCGCATTCTCCATCATTTGCATCGGGTCAATCTGGACACTGGCGCCCAAAGCCTTGGTCGCATCCGTGCGCGAGGCTAGGAACGTCCCTCCGCCGGTACCCACAAGCATCGCGATACCCACGGCGGCAGCTGTGAACCAATAGATCTTGCGCGTCTGAATCTCCCTCCAAGAACTCAATTCGGCGATGCTGGCTACCTTTGCAGCGAGGGTCATCATGACTGTCCTCTCAGGTGGTGATCAGGATCCGCGAGCTAGGCGCCAAGCCGCGCCACGCTGCGCCGATCCTCGGCGAAAGGGTCGTAGGGATAGCCGGCGTAGACCAGACTGGCCTCGCCCCCAGAGCTAAGGAGTTCCTGCACCTTCTCGACCGTCTTGCCGATGACGCGCCGGGATTCGCCGGCTTGGAGCTGGCGCTTGAGCTCGATGACGGCTCGATTGGCGCTGTCGAGGCGCCGGGCCAGAATGGCCGCCACGTGCAGCGTAACCATCGAATTACCGGCCAGCAGCGTCGCGTTGGCGACGTCGAACTCCGAAGGCTCGAGCGTCCGCACGTCGGCCGTATGGGACCGGTCGAGGAGGGCGGCGAGCTCGCCGAACACCGAACCCGGCGAGGAGACCTCGGCGATCCGCACGCCATCCTTCACCACCTCGACCGCGCCGCTCCTCAGCACCAGGAGCCTTCCGTCCGCCGAGCCGGCGGTCAGCACGGTCGCGCCGGCCGGGCAGCTCATCACGGGCAGGCCTCTGAGGCTCTCCCGGAAAACGGCGGCGTCTGGAACTAGGGGCATGCTCGGTCTTTCCCTTCGGCTGGTAGATGGGGCGCTCAGCTTTTCTCGCCTTGCTGCCTGGGTTGAGTCTGTGCCGGGAGCGTGTTCGCCCGGAAAATCCGCGGCGGCGTCGCCAATCGTGAGGACCTCGCGACCTCCTTGATCTGGTCCACGATCCGGCCCACGATCGGATGTCTTCGCGCTCCCGACCCGCATGAGCCTGCGCCCCGGCGAGGCCGAAGTCATGAAACCGCTCGGAAAAAGTTGCTAAGAATTTCCGAACCGGCATTGGATCAGGGAATGGGGACGAGTTACTTCCTCGGGCCGTTCCGCCTTGATGCGGAGGCCGGGATTCTATTCCGCCGCGCCAAGCCCATGGCGCTCGGCCAGCGCGCCGTCGCATTGCTGCGCGCGCTTGTGGAGCGGCCGGGAAGCCCGATCTCCAAGGATGCGCTGATCGACGGGGCGTGGTCTGGCCTTGCGGTCGAGGAAAGCAATCTCACCGTGCAGATCGCGGCGCTGCGCCGGGCGCTCGCCGAGGAAGCCGGCGGCGAGGACTGGATCGAGACCCTGCCCAGACGCGGCTATCGGTTCGTGGGTCCGGTCAGCATCGATGACCAAGGCGCCGGCAATGCTCCGCCAGCCGCCTCGGATTTTCCGGCGGCCGCCGGCGCGACCGAGCTTGCGCTTCCGAACCAGC
>DATMMM010000117.1:0-2602 GCA_035569735.1 Allostellaceae bacterium
ATCTATCAGAAAAATGACGGTTAATCAATAAGATGCCCGCCTACCAGTACATCTATGTGATGAAGGGTCTCTCCAAGACCTATCCGGGCGGGCGGGAGGTGTTGAAGGACATCTGGCTGTCGTTCCTGCCCGGCGCAAAGATCGGCGTGCTCGGGGCCAACGGCGCCGGCAAGTCGACGCTGCTCAAGATCATGGCGGGCGTGGAGACCGAGTTCGCGGGCGAGGCCTGGGCGTCCGAGGGCGCCACGGTGGGCTACCTCGCCCAGGAGCCGGCGCTCGATCCCGCCAAGGACGTCGCCGGCAACGTGAGCGAAGGCTTGGGCGGCACCAAGGCGCTGCTCGAGCGCTTCGAGGCCGTGAGCGCCAAGCTCGGCGAGCCGCTCTCAGATGAGGAGATGAACGATCTGTTGGCGGAACAGGGAGAACTCCAGGAGAAGATCGACGCCGCCAACGGCTGGGAGCTCGAGCGCACGATCGAGATCGCCATGGACGCGCTGCGCTGCCCGCCCGGCGACAGCGACGTGAGCAAGCTCTCGGGCGGCGAGCGCCGGCGCGTGGCGCTCTGCCGGCTCCTGCTGCAGCGCCCCGATCTGCTGCTGCTGGACGAGCCCACCAATCATCTCGACGCCGAATCGGTCGCCTGGCTGCAGCGCTTCCTTGCCGAGTATCCGGGCACCGTGGTGACCGTGACCCACGACCGGTATTTCCTCGACGAGGTCGCGGGCTGGATCCTGGAGCTCGACCGCGGCCGCGGCATTCCCTATGAGGGCAATTACTCCGGTTGGCTCGAGCAGAAGCAGAAGCGGCTGGCGCAGGAAGGCAAGCAGGAAGCCGCGCGCCAGCGCACCCTCGAGCGCGAGCTCGAATGGGTGCGCCAGAGCCCGCGCGCCCGCCAGGCCAAGAGCAAGGCGCGCATCCAGGCCTATGAGAGCCTGGTGGCCGAGAGCCGCGAGAAGGCGCCGGACACCGCGCAGATCGTGCTGCCGCCGGGGCCGCGGCTCGGCGATCTCGTGATCGAGGCTCAGCACTTGGCCAAGGGCTATGGCGAGCAACTGCTGATCGAGGATTTGAACTTCCGCCTGCCGCCCGGCGGCATCATCGGCATCATCGGCCCCAATGGCGCCGGCAAGACCACGCTCTTCCGCATGGTGACCGGCCAGGAAAAGCCCGATCGCGGCTCGCTGCGCCTGGGCGAGACGGTGAAGCTCGGCTATGTCGACCAGTCGCGCGACACGCTGGCGCCCGCCAAGACCGTGTTCGAGGAGATCTCAGCCGGCCAGGACGAGATCGACCTCGGCCGGCGCAAGATGCCGAGCCGCGCCTACTGCTCGCTGTTCAATTTCCGCGGGTCCGACCAGCAGAAGAAGGTCGGGCAGCTCTCGGGTGGCGAGCGCAACCGCGTCCATCTCGCCAAGATGCTGAAGTCCGGCGCCAACGTCATCCTGCTGGACGAGCCCACCAACGACCTCGACGTCGATACGCTGCGCGCGCTTGAGGATGCCATCGTCGAGTTCCCCGGCTGCGTCGCGGTGATCAGCCACGACCGCTGGTTCCTCGACCGCATCTGCACGCACATCCTGTCCTTCGAGGGCGATAGCCAGGTGACCTGGTTCGAGGGCAACTACCAAGACTACGAGGCCGACTGGAAGCGCCGGATGGGCGCGGCCGCCGACCAACCGCACCGCATCCGCTACAAGCCGCTGACGCGGGCCTGAGGCCCCCGGGCCCGCCGAGCGGCGCCGCTACTGCTGCGCGGTCTTGGTGCTGCTGATCTTGTCCTGAATGGCCTTGTTGAGGGCGGTGACGCCGCCGCCGCTGCGCTCGATCACCGCCGCGAATTCCTGCTTTTGCGTCAGCACCATGCTGACGCCCTCGACGCTGACGTCGGCGATGCGGAACCCGTCGCCGTCCTTGCGCACGATCCAGTCGAGGCGCACTGGCGGCGCACCGTCGGGCTGGACGATCTGGCTTGCGACCACGGTGTTGTCCGCGCTCTCCGAGCGCGACCCCGTCACCTTGACGGCCTGGCCGGAATACTCGCTGAAGCGGATCGAGTAGGCGCGCACCACATAGGCCTCGAACAGACGCTGGAAATCCTGCTTTTCCGGATCGGTGGCGCCATTCCAGTAGCGGCCGAGCACGAAGCGCGAGATGCGCGGCATGTCGAAATTCTGGTCGAGCAGCGCCCGGAAGCGCGTCTCGATCTCGGACTCCGGCAGCTTGTCGCTGAGGCTCTTCAGCGCCTCGTTGGCGAGACCGCTGATGAAGGTTTCAGCTTCCTTCGAGGCTGCTGCTTGCGCCCCAGGCGCGATACCAATCCCCGCAGCCAGCGCGGCCGCGAGGCCCAGAAAGGCACGACGACTCGTCATGGAAAACGACCCCCTCTTCAGACCACCGGTGACGGCTTCCCCCTTGCGCTCTTCCGGTGCACCCAAGCACTTCTGCGCATCGAATCAGACGGCCGCCCAGCTGGATTCGGTTATCATAAAACCCACTCGTGCGCCAGTGACGCGGAGCACAAAAAGGGCCGCGATGCCAAAGGTTCAGCGAGCTTCGACGAAATCACCATGAATGGAGCCGGCGTAGACCTCTGTCCACTCGG
>DATMMM010000118.1:0-4909 GCA_035569735.1 Allostellaceae bacterium
CAGCGTTTGCCAAGAAAATAGGCGGCACCCAACGGAGGGCGAAGATGCGGAGTCTGATTGCTTTCAGGCTGCTCTGGCGGTCGGCGGCGGCCGGGCTTGCCGGGGTCGCGATGGCCGGGCATCCGGCGCCGGCGCAAGCGCCGCAGGCACCCCCCACGGTCACCGTGAGCACGCCGCTCCAGAAGGAAATCACGGAGTGGGATGAATTCACGGGGCAGTTCGCCGCCGTCGATTACGTCGAGGTCCGCGCGCGCGTCAGCGGCTATTTGACCGAGATTCATTTCCAGGACGGCCAGATGGTGAAGCAGGGCGACCTGCTGTTCGTGATCGACCCGCGGCCCTACGAGGCGACGCTGGCGCTGACGCAGGCGCAGCTCGCTCAGGGAACCGCGCAAGTGGAGCTCGCCCAGCGGCAATTGGAGCGCTCGTCGGATCTCAAGAACAAGGGCTTCGAGGCCGTCAGCAGCTATGACCAGCGGGTCTCCGACCTGAAAGTGGCCGCGGCCGCCGTGGAATCCGCCAAGGCCACGATCCGCTCGGCGCAGCTCAACGTGGAGTTCACCCGCATCACGGCCGCGCTCTCGGGCCGCATCAGCAACCATCTCGTGAGCGTCGGCAACCTCGTGACCGGCGGCGAGGGCGGCAGCACCACGCTCCTCACCACCATCGTCTCGCTCGATCCCATCTATTTCAATTTCGACATGAGCGAGGGCGATTACCTCGCCTATCAGCGCGCGACCGAGAAGGGCCTGATGAGGTCGACGCGCGACAACTCGGTCCCGGTCGCCACGCGTCTCTACGATGAAAAAGGCTGGCCGCACGAGGGCAAGCTCAATTTCGTCGACAACCAGGTCGACCGGAATTCCGGCACCATCCGGGTGCGCGCCCAATTCCCCAACTCGGGTTACTTCCTGACGCCCGGCCAGTTTGGCCGCATCCGGATCCCGGGCTCGGAGCCCTATCAGGCGATCCTGGTGCCGGATGCCGCCGTGGTCACCGACCAGTCGCGCAAGATCGTGATGGTGGTGCGGGACGACGGCACCGTCGAGTCCAGGGTCGTTCGCACGGGTCCGATCTACGACAATCTGCGCATCATCCGCTCGGGACTCTCCCCGAGCGACCGCATCGTGATCGACGGTCTCCTGCGGGCGCGGCCGGGCGCCAAGGTGACGCCGCAACCCGGCAAGATCGAGCTCGAAGCGCAGGCGAATTGAGCCGGCGCGCGCGATGAACCTCTCGCACTTCTTCATCGACCGTCCGATCTTCGCGATGGTCGTCTCGACTTTCATCACGCTGCTCGGCGGCATCGCCTATTTCTCGCTGGCGGTGGCGCAATATCCCGACATCGCGCCGCCCACCATCGTGATCTCCGCGTCATATCCGGGCGCCTCCGCCCAGGTGGTGAGCGACACTGTGGCGACGCCGCTCGAGGAGGGCATCAACGGCGTCGAGAACATGCTCTATATGACGTCGCAGGCGACCAGCGACGGCAACCTCTCGCTCACGGTGACCTTCGCGCTCGGTACCGATCTCGATATCGCCCAGGTGCTGGTGCAGAACCGCGTGGCCGTGGCGCAGCCGCAGCTGCCCACCGAGGTGCAGCGCATCGGCATCACCGTGCGCAAGAACTCGCCCGACCTCATGATGGTGATCCATCTGAGCTCGCCCGACGGGTCGCGCGACCAGCTCTACATCTCCAACTACGCGACGCTGCAGGTGAAGGACGTGCTGGCGCGGGTCAACGGCGTCGGCGATGTGCGCGTGTTCGGCGCCCGCGACTATTCCATGCGGATCTGGCTCGACCCCGACAAGGTGGCGGCGCGCGGCCTTACCGCGGGCGAGGTGGTGACCGCGCTCCAGGGGCAGAACGTGCAGGTGGCATCGGGCGTGCTCAACCAGCCGCCGGTACCCAAGGCGGGCGCCTTCGAGATCAACGTGGAGACGCTGGGGCGGCTGACCGATCCCCGGCAGTTCGAGAACATCATCGTGCGCACCGACGCCAACGGTCGCGTCACCCGCGTGCGCGACATCGCGCGCGTCGAGCTCGGCGCGCTCGACTACGGCGCCAACGGCTATCTCGACGACCGGCAGGCGGTGCCGCTGCTGATCTATCAGCTTCCGGGCTCGAACGCGCTCGCCACCGCCGACCGCCTCCTCGCCACGATGGAGACGCTCGGGAAGGCGTTCCCGCCGGGTCTCAAATACGACATCGTCTACAACCCCACGCAGTTCATCGCGGAATCCGTGCGAGAGGTCTTCCGCACCATGGCCGAGGCCGTTGTCCTGGTCGTGGTGGTGGTGATCCTGTTCCTGCAGACCTGGCGTGCCTCGATCATTCCGATCGTGGCGATCCCCATCTCGCTGATCGGCACCTTCCTGGTGCTGGCGGCCGCCGGATTCTCGCTCAACAACCTGTCGCTCTTCGGGCTCGTGCTGGCGATCGGCATCGTGGTCGACGATGCGATCGTGGTGGTGGAGAACGTCGAGCGCGTCATCCGCGAGGGCATGTCGCCGCGCGACGCCGCGCACGAGACCATGAACGAGGTCGGCGGCGCGCTCATCGCCATCGCGCTGGTGCTGTCGGCGGTGTTCATCCCGGCGGCCTTCATCACGGGCATCTCCGGCCAGTTCTTCCGGCAGTTCGCGGTCACCATCGCGTCGGCCACGGTGATCTCCTGCATCGTCTCGCTGACCTTGAGCCCGGCGCTCTGCGCGCTGCTCTTCAAGCCGCATGAGGCGCATCCGGCGGCGCCTTCCGCGCTGGGGGCGCCGATCCGCCGCTTCTTCCGCGGCTTCAATACCGGCTTCGACCGGATGTCCTCGGGCTATGGCAGCTTGACCGGCGCGCTGGTCCGGCGCACCGCCATCGTGCTGGTGGTTTATGCCGGCCTGATCGGCCTCACAGGCTGGCAGTTCGAGCGCGCGCCCACGGGGTTCATTCCCCAGCAGGACCTGGGCTACCTCATCACCGTGCTGCAACTGCCGCCGGGCGCCTCGCTCGAGCGCACGGACGCGGTGGTGCGCAATGCCACCAAGATCATCCTGGGCACCGAGGGCGTGATCCATGCCGTGCCGTTTGCCGGCCTCGATGGCGCCACCTTCACCAACGCGCCGAACGCGGGCGCGATCTTCGCGACCTTGGCACCCTTCGCGGATCGGGTCGGCAAGGGTCTTTCTGCCGACCATGTGCTGGCGAGCCTGCGCCAGCGCCTCTCCGCGATCCAGGAAGCCTTCATCATCGTGATCCCGCCGCCGCCGGTGCGCGGCATCGGCAACGCCGGCGGATTCAAGATGATGGTGCAGGACAAGCGCGGTCGCGGGCTGCAGGCGCTCGAGGCGGCGACCCAGGACATCGTCGGCGCCGCGAACCAGGTGCCGGGCATGGTTGGCGTGTTCTCGCTCTTCAACACGCGCACGCCCAAGCTCTACGCCGACATCGACCGCGTGAAGGCGGAGATGCTGAGCGTGTCCGCCGACAAGGTGTTCGAGACGCTCGAGGTCTATCTCGGCTCGTCCTACGTCAACGACTTTAACTATCTCGGCCACACCTACCACGTGACCGCGCAGGCGGACGGGCAATTCCGGGAGAGCGAGCGCGACATCGTCAATCTCAAGACGCGCAACAACAACGGCCAGATGGTGCCGATCGGATCCGTGGCGACCTTCCGCGACATCACCGGGCCCTACCGCGTGGCGCGCTACAACCTCTATCCCGCGGCTGAGGTGCAGGGAAACAGCTTGCCGGGCTATTCGACCGGCTATGCGCTGGCGGCGATGGAGCGGCTTGCGAACGAGCGTCTGCCCGACGGCTTCGGCTACGAATGGACCGAGCTCGCCTACCAGGAGAAGCTGGTGGGCAACACCGGCCTGCTGGTGTTCGCGGCCTCGGTGGTATTCGTCTTCCTGGTGCTGGCGGCGCAGTACGAGAGCTGGACGCTGCCGCTCTCCGTGGTGCTGATCGTGCCGATGTGCCTGCTCGCGGGCGTCAGCGGCTTGTTGCTGCGCGGCTTCGACGTGAACATCCTCGGCCAGATCGGCTTCATCGTGCTGATCGGGCTCGCCGCCAAGAACGCGATCCTGATCGTCGAGTTCGCGCGGCAGGCCGAGGCGCAGGGCCAGGACCGCTTCCAGGCCGCGATGCAGGCGGCGCGCACGCGGCTCCGGCCGATCCTGATGACCTCCTTCGCCTTCATCCTGGGCGTGGTGCCGCTGGCGATCGCCACCGGTGCCGGCTCGGAGATGCGGCAGTCGCTCGGCACCGCGGTGTTCTTCGGCATGCTCGGCGTCACCGGCTTCGGCCTGATCTTCACGCCGGCCTTCTACGTGGTGATCCGCGGCTGGTTCGGCCGCCGACCGCGCGGCATGCCCACACCCGCGTCCGCGCGTGCAGCGCAAGAAGCGCCGCCGCGCTGACATCCGGGTTGCAGACGGCCGCGAACTGGGGTCGCCGCTGCGCGATTGGCTTACGAATTGGCCGTCCATCGAGTTCCCGCGCCTGATTTCATTGACTGAATTGGCTCTGTATGGCCATTTTTCCGAGCTGCGGACCCCGCCCCGCATCAGGCGCGGACTGGAATGCCTTCGCGCTTCTCGGCAGTTGAGCATGCGAGGGTACAGTCGCGCTCAACAGAATCCGGGCTTCCATGCCGGCCCAGACACGCTCAGGAAGGAATTGAGATTATGAAGCTGCATCCCTTCGGCTTGCTGCCGCCGGTCAGCGCGCTCACGCTGGGCGGCGGCGGCATCGGCATGCTCTGGGGCGTCACCACCGACGAGGAATGCATCGCCACCGTGCGCGCCGCCGTCGATGCGGGGATCACCCTGCTCGACCTCGCGCCCCGCTACGGCGACGGCAAGGCCGAGAGCATCGTGGGCGAGGCCTTTGGCGGCCGGCTCCCCGTGGGTGTGC
>DATMMM010000119.1:0-2564 GCA_035569735.1 Allostellaceae bacterium
GTCCTTGAGATCGACATAGAGGCGGAACGAGTAGCCGAGCGCGGCGTCGATCTGGCCGGCAGCCAGCATCGGCGCGCGCACCGGTATGCCGATGGTTTCGATCGTCACCTTCGACATATCGATGTTGTTGAGCTTGGCGAAGAGCGGCCACTCGCCGAAGGTGATGCCTGTCGGCGGGGCGCCGAGTTTCTTGTTCTCGAGCTGCTTGGGCTCGGTAATGCCGCGGCTCCTACGCGCCACGATCGCGAAGGGAGGCTTGTTGTAGACCATGAACACCGCTCTCACCGGCGGTGTCGGATGCTGATCGCGATACTTGATGAGGGTATTGATATCGGCGAGGCCCATGTCGTAGGCGCCCGACGCAACGCGGGTGATCGGCTCGAGCATGGTCGCCGCTTCGTCGAGGGTCACGTCCAGGCCCTCGGACTTGAAGAAGCCCCTGTCCTGGGGGAGGAAAAAAGTCGCAGCCAGCCCCTCGAGGCGGCCGTCGAGCGAGAACTTGATGCTGGTCTGCGCCGCGGCCGGCCATGCGGCCGTCAACGTGATCGCCGCCGCGAAGAGAAGGGCGGGCCGACCGATCCGCGTCAGGTCGAGGAGGCTCATGGCTCCTCCGTCTACTTCGGCCCCGCGCCACCCCGCCGTGCACCGCGGCGAGGTGACCAGATAAAGAACATGAGCGTGCAAAGCGCAAGGCAAGATCGCGCTTCGAGCCCACCCTGCACAAATTCAAACACCGCATGGGCCATTTTGTGCCCGCATGGGAGTTATTCTTCAGGCCTGAGCCTATGAACGGCTGTTAAGATTGAGGACGCGGGCCGAGCCGGAATCAGTCGAATGCGAGCCGGTCATGATCCCAGATAAGACGACAGCCTTGGCCGCGGATGCAGCGAGCCCATCCCTCTTCAGGGCTCCCTATGCGCCGCCCGACGAGGAGATCGCGGCCGGACTGCTGCGTGAGGCCGCTCGTGCGAGGGACGCCGAACGACGAATCGACCTCTATGCCCGGCGCCTCATCGAGGGGATCCGGGCCGGGACTGGCGGCCTCGGCGGCATCGAGGATTTCCTCCATGCCTATTCGCTGTCTACCAAGGAGGGGCTCGCCCTCATGGTGTTGGCGGAGGCGCTGCTGCGGGTGCCCGATGCCGGCACCGCCGACCGACTGATCGAAGACAAGCTCGCCACCGGCGATTGGTCCTCGCACCACGTCAAATCGAGCGCGCTGCTCGTTTCGGCCTCGGCCTGGACGCTCGGCGTCACCGCCCGCATCATCCATCCCGGCGAGACCCCGGATTCGATTCTCGAAAGTCTCATCAAACGCCTTGGCATACCCGCCGTGCGCGCCGCCACGCGGCAGGCGATGCGGCTCCTGGGCTCGCATTTCGTGCTCGGACAGACGATCGAGGAAGCGCTCCAGCGCGCCCGCACGCAGCCGACGTTGCGCTATTCCTTCGACATGCTGGGTGAGGGCGCGCGCACGGCAGCCGACGCGGAGCGCTATTTCGCCTCCTATGCCCATGCCATCGATGCCATCGCCGCGAGCGCCGGCGATATCGCGGACCGTCCCGGCATTTCGGTCAAGCTCTCGGCGCTACATCCGCGGTTCGAGGCGGTGTCGCGCCATCGTGTCCTGACCGAATTGGTGCCGCGGGCGCTCGAGCTTGCGCACAAGGCGCGCGATCTCGACCTCGATTTCACCGTGGATGCCGAGGAGGCCGACCGGCTCGAACTCACGCTCGACGTGGTGGCAGCCATGCTCGCCGACGCCTCGCTGCGCGGCTGGGAGGGCTTCGGGCTCGCGGTGCAGGCCTATCAGAAGCGTGCTCCGGCGGTGATCGATTGGCTGAACGAAACCGCAAGCCGGCTGCGTCGCCGCCTGACGGTGCGGCTGGTCAAGGGCGCCTACTGGGATACCGAGATCAAGCGCGCGCAGGAGCGCGGTCTCGCCGACTACCCCGTGTTCACTCGCAAGGCCGTGACCGACCTGTGCTATGCCGCTTGCACGCGCAAGCTGCTCGCGGCGCGGCCTCGGCTCTACCCGCAATTCGCCACCCACAACGCGCTCACCGTGGCGAGCGTGATCGAAGATGCCGGCGGCGTCGAAGGCTACGAGTTCCAGCGCCTGCACGGCATGGGCGAGGTGCTCTACCGGCTCTTGCTCGCCGACCACCCCGAAGCGGCGTGCCGGATCTACGCTCCGGTCGGCGGCCATCGCGATCTTCTGGCTTATCTCGTGCGGCGTCTCTTGGAAAACGGCGCGAATTCCTCCTTCGTGTCGGTCGCCGCCGATCCCGCGGTGCCGATCGCGTCGCTGCTCGAGCGTCCACAGGCCCGCATCGGCGACGCGCGCCACGCGCGCAACCCGAAGATTCCCTTGCCGCGCGACCTTTACGGTCCGGCGCGGCGCAATTCCTCCGGCGTCGAATTCGGCGACCAAGCTGCTCTCGATGCGCTGCTTGCCGAAATTCGCGCGGCCGAGCCGCCGCGCGAGGCAGCGCCGCTGGTCGACGGCGTGAGACGCGCCGGCATCGGGCGCGTCGTGATCTCGCCGATCGACGCCAAGGCGA
>DATMMM010000120.1:0-9289 GCA_035569735.1 Allostellaceae bacterium
GAAGCGGTCGCGGTTCGGGATCTCCATCCCGCCGGGATCGCCGGGCTTGACCTTGATGGGATCGGTGTCGGCGTGGATCAGCGGAATCTCGCCGGAGGGCGCGCGGCCGGTGCTGAGGCGATATCCCACCCACAGCCCGCCCGCGCTCAGGCCCATGACTCCGAGCGCCAGCACCACCGCCAGTCCCCGATGCGCCCGCCGCTTGATGCGGCGATACGGCATCGGTCCGCGTTGCGCCGGATCGAGTGGCTCGAAATACGCCATCAGCGCATCTCCTCCACCGGCTCGACCCCGAATACCCTGAGACCGGACGCGATCACGTGCTTGATCCCCTGCACCAGCGCGAGCCGAGCCTTGGTAAGCTCAGGCTCGTCCGCGATCAGAAACCGCAGGCTGGGCTCTTCCTTGCCCTTGTTCCATAGCATATGGAACTCGGCCGCGAGATCTTGCAGGTAGAAGGCAACGCGGTGGGGCTCGTGAGTCTCCGCCGCGCTTTCAACGAGTCGCGGCCAACTCGCGAGCCGTTTGATCAGGCCCAGCTCCTCCGGCGCCACCAGCCGGGACAGGCGCGAGTCCGCCCGCGACTCGGAGGCAAGCTCGGCCGCCGGCAACTGCTCCGGCGCGAGCCGCAGCACCGAGGCCGCCCGCGCATGGGCGTATTGCACATAGAAGACCGGGTTGTCCTTGGACTGCTCCGTCACCTTCGCGAAGTCGAAATCGAGCGGCTGGTCGTTGCGCCGCGTCAGCATGATGAAGCGCACGACGTCGCGGCCGACCTCGTCGATCACGTCGCGCAGCGTCACGAAATTGCCCGCGCGCTTCGACATCTTCACGGGCTGGCCGCCCTGCAGCAGGTTGACCAGCGCGCAGAGCTTGACGTCGAGCGCGTCGCGCCGGCCGCTGATCGCCGCCACCGCCGCGTTGATCCGCTTCACCCAGCCGGAATGATCGACGCCGACCACGTCGATCAGCAGGAAGAAGCCGCGGCTCAGCTTGTCCAGGTGATAGGCGATGTCGTTGGCGAAATAGGCGAAGCTGCCGTCGGCTTTGCGGATCGGCCGGTCGACGTCGTCGCCGAAAGCGGTGGAGCGGAACAGCAGCTGCTCCCGCGGTTCCCAATCCTCGGGCTGCTTTCCCTTGGGCGGCTCCAGCACGCCGCGATAGAGCAAGCCGCGCTCATCGAGGGTCTTGAGCGCGCGATCGACTGCGCCGGCTTCGACAAGTTGGCGCTCGGAGCTGAACACATCCATGCGGATGCCAAGTGCCGCCAGGTCCTCGCGGATTGCGGCCATCGAGGCGTCGACGGCGAACCGTCGGACTTCCGGCAGCCATTCGCTCTCGGGCACGGCGAGCCATTTCTTGCCGTCGCGCTCGGCGAGCGCTTGGCCCACGGGCTTTAGATAATCGCCGGGGTAATAGCCCGACGGGATCTCGCCGATGGTCTCGCCGAGCGCCTCGCGGTAGCGCAGATAGGTCGAGCGCGCGAGCACGTCGACCTGTGCGCCGGCATCGTTGATGTAGTACTCGCGGGAGACCTCATAGCCCGCCTTCGCGAGCAAGCCCGCGAGCGCATCGCCCACCACGGCGCCGCGCGCATGGCCGGCCGTGAGCGGTCCCGTGGGATTGGCGGAGACGAACTCCACATTGACGCACCGCCCCTGCCCCATCCGGCTGTCGCCGTACGCCGGACCCGCGCGCAGGATCTCCGCCAGCCGCGCGTGCCAGAACGCATCGACCAGTTTGAGATTGAGAAAGCCCGGACCCGCGACGTCGGCGGAGACGATATCGGCGTGCTGCCGCAACCGCTCGGCCAGTTTCTGGGCGAGCTCGCGCGGGTTCTTGCCGGCGGGCTTCGCCAGCACCATCGCGGCGTTGGTGGAGAGATCGCCATGCGCTGGATCGCGCGGCGGCTCGACGGCGATGCGGGAGAGATCGAGCCCCTCTGGCAGTGCGCCGGACTTTGCGAGTGCCAGCACCTCGGCCGCTACCACGTCATGGAAATGTGCGAACAGGTCCATCATGGCTTGGCGTAGCGATCGAACAAGCGCGCGTGCTCGTCAAGGGCGAAGCGATCGGTCATGCCCGCGATATAGTCCGCGACCACACGCGCGGTCGCCTGCGCGCCCAGCCCGTCCGCCTGCTGTCGCCACTCCGTGGGCAGGCACTGCGGCTCCTGGTGAAAGAGCTGGAACAGCTCCTGCACGATCCGGCGCGCCTTCGAGGACATGCGGTTGACGCGGTAGTGCCGGTACATCCGCTCGAACAGGAAAGCTTTCAGCGCTTTGTCGTTGGCGCGCATGGTGTCGGAGAACGCCACGGTCGCGCCGCCGAGCGCGCGCACATCGGCGGCGCTGCGCACTCGCTTCTCGGAAATCCGCCGCCGCGTCTCCGCGATCAGGTCGTTGGCCATGCGGTCGATCAGGCGCCGGATCGACTCGTGCACCAGTCTTGCGCCGTCGAGGCCCGGATATTTCTGCCGCACCTCCTGGAACACCGGCCCTACCAGCGGCACGTCGTCGACGTCGCCGACCGTAAAGAGATAGGCGCGCAACCCGTCGTCGATGTCGTGGTTGTTGTAGGCGATGTCGTCGGCGAGCGCCGCCACCTGCGCCTCGGCGCTGGGCCAGGTCGCGAGCTCGAGGTCGTGCTCCCGGACATAGTCGGCGATGCTCGCGGGCACCGGCCGCGTGGCGGCGCCGCCCACCAACGGCCCATTGTGCTTGACGGTGCCCTCGAGCGCCTCCCAGGTAAGGTTGAGCCCGTCGAACTCGGCGTACCGCCGCTCCAGGCGCGTCAGGATCCTGAGCGTCTGGTCGTTGTGCTCGAAGCCGCCGAACGGCCGCATGGCCTCATCGAGCGCCTCCTCGCCGGCATGCCCGAAGGGTGTATGGCCGAGATCGTGCGCGAGCGCCACCGCCTCCGCCAGATCCTCGTTGAGACCGAGCGCCCGGCTCACGCTGCGCGCGATCTGCGCCACCTCCAGACTGTGGGTGAGGCGGGTGCGGTAGTGGTCGCCCTCGTGGTTGACGAACACCTGGGTCTTGTATTCGAGCCGCCGGAACGCGGTCGAATGGATGATGCGGTCGCGGTCGCGCTGGAACGGCGAGCGCGTCGGACTCTCCGCCTCCTTGCGAAGGCGTCCCCGGCTTTCCTCGGGATGCGCTGCATAGGACTCAAGCGCGGCGTCGGTGCCCATGCCGGGCAAGCTACTCGCGGCCCCCCGCCCTGGCAACGCCACCGGCGGTTTGACATTGGAGAGACAGCACTTACATTGAGGTCACCCGCGGTATCCAGCGAGACTGATCGAGCCATGGCCGAAGGCGGCACCACCACCGGACCACGCGTTCTCCTGACGGAGAGCGCGGCCAAGCGTATTGCGGAGCTCAAGGCACAAGAGAACGTGCCGAACGCCTTCTTGCGCCTCGCCGTTTCCGGCGGCGGCTGCTCCGGCTTCCAATACGGCTTCAGCTTCGACGACCAGCGGCACGAGGACGATGCGCTGTTCGAGCGCGATGGCGAGGCGCTGGTGATCGACACCATCTCCCTCGAGCTGGTGCAGGACGCCGAGATCGATTTCGTCGAGGACCTCATGGGCGCGTCGTTCCAGGTTCGCAACCCCAACGCCAGCTCGTCCTGCGGCTGCGGCAAGTCCTTCGCCATCGGCTGACGCCGTTTCCTCGACTCGCTGATCGGTCCATGCCAGCATTCCCGGCGGTCGAGGGACCGCGGGGACACTCAGCGCACCGATGAAGATCGCCACCTGGAACGTCAATTCGATCAAGGTGCGGATCCCGCATGTGCTGGCGTGGCTCGAGAGCGCGCAGCCCGACGCGCTCTGCCTGCAAGAGATCAAATGCGCGACCGATGAATTCCCGGCGCTGGAGCTGAAAGGGCTCGGCTACCACGCGGCGGTCTCGGGCCAGAAGACCTATAACGGCGTCGCGTTGCTCACTAAGGATCCACCGCAGGACGTCCGGATCGGCTTGAGCGGCGATCCCAACGACACGCAATCGCGCTACATCGAGGCGACCGTGCGCGGCGTGCGGATCGCCTCCATCTATCTGCCGAACGGCAATCCCGTCGAGAGCGACAAGTTCCCCTACAAGCTCGCCTGGATGGAGCGGCTGACGGCGCGGGCGCGCGAGCTGCTCGCGGGAGAGATGCCGGCGGTGCTCGCGGGCGATTACAACGTGGCGCCCACCGACGCTGACGTCTACGACCCCGAAGCCTGGCGCGGCGACGCGCTCTGCCGGCCGGAGTCACGCCGCGCCTTCCGCGCGCTCCTCCACGCCGGGTTCACCGACGCCTTCCGGGTGTTCCATCCGGAATCGCACCGCTACACCTTCTGGGATTACCAGGCCGGGCGCTGGAACCGCGACGAAGGCCTGCGGATCGACCACTTGCTGCTCTCGCCGCAGGCCGCCGACCGGCTGGTCGCGGCGGACATCGACAAAGAGCCGCGCGGGCGCGACAAGGCATCCGACCACACGCCAGTCTGGTGCACCCTCGCCGATCGGGAAGGCTAGCCTAGAACCTCAGGCCGTAGCGCAGCCGGTAACTGCCGACCGGGCCGCCGCGCTCGCTACCGTCCGTGGGATGCGCCTCTTCCAGGCTGAGGGCGAAGCTGTTGCGGTTATCGAACCGGTAGCCCAGCTCGACGCCGCCGTGCAGCATCAGCGGTGCATTGAATGCGCGCGGACCGGCGTCCTCGAAGCTCGGCGGGCGCTGTGCCAGCACCGAGCCGCCGAGTCCCACCGATCCATAAAAGCCGGTGGGCTCGCCCATATCGACGCTGATCCCGAGATAGCTGCGCTGGGTCAACCCGCCGGCGAGTCCGAGCGGTGTCAGCTGCGGGGTCCGCGGCGTGAACGTGAACTGCTGGCCGGGTTTGTCGGAGAAGCTGAGCATCATGGCGTAGCCTGGCTCGTTCATCGACAAGCTGCCGCCTGAGGGCAAGGGCTGCTGAAAGCCCGTGCGGAAGTCCGGCAATGGGACCGAGCCCCAGACCAGCTTGAGGCCACCGACATAGCCGGTGGGTGCCGGACCGTCGGCGCGCGCCGGTAGCGCTCCTGCGAGCAGAACCACGAGCGCAGCCAAGCCTAAGGTGTGCCGCCATGACCGCATCAGCGGCGGCTCCGCTTCAGCCAATAGGCCATGTAGCCGTCGAGCAGCTCCACTGCGTTGGGCGCGAGCGCTGTGAATTTGACGCCCACCGTGCGCGGCTCCCTCTCGGTCCAGACGATCTCGCCCACGAAACTGCAGCTCCTGCTCATCTCCGACATGTAGAGGATACCCTCGACCCCGTCCCCTACCCCCAAGGCCAGATCGTCGGCCTCCATCTGGAATCCGCCCAAGGACCAGTTCACCGCGGAATAATCCCGCTCCTGAATCCGCGCCACCAAGGGCGGCACCGGATAGCGCCGGTCCCGACGAAATTCTACCCGACCGATACTGATATGGGAATTCTTGAAGGGCATACCACCGCCTCCCCGCCCATTCTGTGCTCGCGCCCTTAAGGAACCGTTCGAGCCTGCGTCCTCACATGGTAAACGCGGGTCCGAGCGGGCGGAGCCGGATGCCCGGCCGAAGGCGCTTGAACGGGAAGTCCAGGGGGTCGGCGAGCATGGCGCCGGGCGCCTTCACCACCAGGATGTCCTGCGCGATCGGCGCAAAATCAGCCCGGAAATGCACCGAACTCTTGAGCGCCAGCAGGCGCGTGGTGGTGGGCTCGACACCCAGATGCCGGAAGATCGCTTGGTCCGCAGCCTGGACCTTGCGGGTTGCCGTGACCACCCGCACGCCTCCGATGCGCAGGAGAGCCATCGGACCGAGCATCATATGGGCGCCGCCGTACATGGGCCCGGTACCCAGAAACTCCCCGGTTCCGAAGGCTTCCACGACAAAGCTGCCACGGAATGGATGCTGCCCTGGAGCCCCGGATTTGCCTCCGAGATCGAGGGTGATGGTGGCGCCCTTGCCGGCCTCATGGGCCGCGGCGGCCGAGCCCGGGTCCCACATGACCGCCAGCGCTGCGTCCGGCGCCTTCGCCCGCACCAGTGCCTCCAGCAGGCCGATCGTATCGGAGGACCCGCCAGCGCCCGGATTGTCCTGGGTGTCCGCGAGGACCACTGGCTTACCGAGGGGACGCCGCAGGGCCTCCGCAACACCTGCGTCCGCATCGTAAATCGTGCCGGCAAAATCCCCTTCTCGCTCGCAAATTACCGCGGTGAGCGCGCGGACGGCGGCGCGGGTCCGCCCGGCATCCTCCCCATAGCCGAAGATGGTACCGCCGCAGTCCGGGAAATCGGCGGCCGGAAAGCCGGGGGTGAACGAGAGCAACACCCCAGTCTCGCGCTCAATCTTTTCCAGCTCGCGATAGAGCGCGCCCCCGGGCTCGGTCATCGTGCATTGCCACGGCAGTGGTATGAGGAACGGCAATCGTTCCATGGCCTTACTTGGCTTCTTTAGACCGGAGAGTAAGCCATGAAGGACCTCAGCGGCACGCTTGCCTGTGGCGGCCATGTCGACATGGGGATAAGTGCGGTAAGCCACCATGATGTCTGCGAGATCAATCATTTGCTGGGTAACATTCGCATGAAGGTCGAGGCTGGCGACCAGCGGGATCTCCCGACCCACGACCGCCCGCACCCGGCGCAGCAGCTCACCTTCGCCGTCGTCGAGGTGCTCGGTCACCATGGCGCCATGGATGTCGAGGAAGATCCCGTCGAGGGGCCCGGCTGCCTTGAGGTCGTCCAGCATTATGCCGACGATCCGCTCATAGGCGTCCTCGGTCACCTGAGCCGAGGGCGTCGCCGCCGCCCAGACCAGCGGCACCAGGGTATGGCCGTGGCCCGCCAGCACTTCGATGCCGCCGGAGATCGGCAGGTTCATGCCGGGGAATGTCGTGAAGAAGGCTTGCCCGCGCTGGATGCCAGGCCATCCACCGCCCTGCAGGAATTCCTCGTAGGTCGCCTTGAGCGGCGCGAAGGTATTGGTCTCGTGGTGCAGCCCGCCCACAGCGATTCGCGCCATCACTCGCTCCCATTCACGGGCGGATAGCGGTGCCGCCCGCCCTCAAAGTCCTCGACGATCCAGCCCTCGCCCTCTTGAGCAGGCACCGCGTAGCACGGTCCCACCGGCACCTTGCCGAAGCCGCCGGGGAGATCGAGCACGTAGCCGGGCTGACAGAGCCCGGAGACTCGGCCGCGCAAGGCGCGCATCAGCGCCTGGCCCTCGCGGAGCTCCACCCGGAAATGGCCGGTGCCGCGGGCAAGATCGGGGTGGTGGAGGTAATAGGGTTTGACCCGCGCCGCCACCAGGCCGCGGAACAGGTCCTCGAGCACGCTCGCGTCGTCGTTGACGCCCTTGAGCAGCACGGTCTGGCCGAGCAGGACGATGCCGGCCTGCGCGAGCCTGCAGCAGACCGCCCGGAATTCCGGAGTGAGCTCGCGGGGGTGATTGGCGTGGATCGCCACATAGAGCGCGGTCTCGGAGGCGAGCGCGGCGACCAGACGCGCGGACACCCGCCCGGGGTCGACCACCGGCACGCGTGTGTGGAAACGGATCACCTGGACGTGCTCGATCTCGTCGAGCGCGTGCACGATCGCCGAGAGCCGGCGCGGCGACAGCAGGAACGGGTCGCCGCCGGTGACGATCACTTCCCAGATCTCCGGCCGCGCCCGGATGTAATCGAGTGCGGTCGCCAGCTCCTCGGCGGTCAGCACCTCGCCCTCCGGCCCCACCTGCTCGCGGCGGAAGCAGAAGCGGCAGTAGACCGGACACGTGTGCAGCGGCTTCAGGAGCACGCGGTCGGGATAACGGTGCACGATGCCTTTGACCGGCGAGAGCCGCTGGTCGCCGATGGGATCCGCGCGCTCCTCGGGGCTGAGGATGAGCTCCGCCAGGTCCGGAACGAACTGCCGTGCGATGGGATCGGCGGGATCCGCGGGATCGATCAGCTCCACCATCGCCGGCGTGATCGCGACGGCGTAGCGCTCGGCGACGCGCTCGAGCGCCGCCGCCCGCGCCTCCGAGACCAACCCGTGCGCTGCCAGCTCAGAGGTCTTACGCAGGGACCGTGCCGCCATCAGATGTCCGCGTAGACATGCGTCTCGGCGCGCGCGCCGGGATGGGTCACCGCGCCCTTCTCGGCGTCTCCGACCGTCTGGGCGTAGCGCCAGAGCGCGCCCGACTGGAAGTCGTGGCCGCGCGGCTTCCACTGCTTCTTGCGCTGGACGAGCTCGGCGTCCGGTAGCTCGACCGAGATGGTGCCCTTGTCGGCATCGATGGCGATGATGTCGCCGTCCCGGAGCAAGCCGATCGGGCCGCCCACCGCCGCCTCGGGCCCGACATGCCCGATGCAGAAGCCGCGCGTGGCACCCGAGAACCGGCCGTCGGTGATGAGCGCCACCTTGTCGCCCATGCCCTGACCATAGATCGCGGCGGTGGTGGCCAACATCTCGCGCATGCCGGGGCCGCCGCGCGGGCCTTCGTTCCGGATCACCAGCACCTCGCCCGCCTTGTAATTCCGCTGCTCGACCGCGGCGAAACAATCCTCCTCGCGCTCGAACACGCGGGCGGGGCCGCGGAACTGCAGCTTCGCCATACCCGCGACCTTCACGATCGCACCTTGCGGCGCGAGATTGCCCATGAGACCGACCACGCCGCCGGTCGGCGAGAGCGGAGCGCTGGTCGGGCGCACGACGTCCTGGTTCTTGGGGACCACGATGTCCCTGAGGTTCTCGGCCACGGTCTTGCCGGTGACCGTCAGGCAATCGCCATGGAGATAGCCGCCGTCTAGCAGAGCCTTCATGAGGATGGGCACGCCGCCGACCTCGTAGAGGTCCTTGGCGACGTAGCGGCCAGCCGGCTTCAGGTCGGCGATATAGGGCGTGCGCTTGAAGATCTCGGCGACGGCGTGGAGATCGAACTCGATGCCGGCTTCATGGGCCATCGCCGGAAGATGCAGCGCGCCATTGGTCGAGCCGCCGGATGCCGCCACCACCATGGCCGCATTCTCGAAGGCCTTGCGCGTCGCGATGTCGCGCGGCCGGATGCGCCGCCGGAGCAGGTTCATCACCGCCTCGCCCGAGGTCTCCGCATAGGCGTCGCGGGAATCGTAAGGCGCGGGCGCGCCCGCGGAGCCCGGCAGCGCCAAGCCGATCGCCTCGGAGACGCAGGCCATGGTGTTGGCGGTGAACTGCCCGCCGCAGGAGCCCGAGGACGGACACGCCACGCATTCGAGCTCGTGCAGGTCCTCGAGGCTCATCTTGCCGGCGCTGTGCGCGCC
>DATMMM010000121.1:0-8092 GCA_035569735.1 Allostellaceae bacterium
GCTTCTCGGTCGCCGGCAACATGCTGGCGGGGCCCAAAGTGATCGAGGACACCGCGGCCGCCTACGAGGCGAGCGCGCATCTGCCCTTCGCGGAACGGCTGATCGGCGCGCTCGACGCGGGGCAAGCCGCGGGCGGCGACAAGCGCGGCAAGCAATCGGCGGCGCTCAAGATCTGCGCCGGTGAGGAATACCCGTGGCTCGACATCCGCGTCGACGACCATGCGGAGCCGCTCGCCGAGCTGCGCCGGCTCTACGAGGAGGCGCGCCGGAAATACTTGGTATTCGGGCGCTTCCTGCCGAGGCGCGCCGATCCCTCCGGCGTCTTCGACCGGGCGGTGATCAACGCCGAAGTCGAGCGGGTGGAGAAGGCCTTGCAGTCGTGATCCTCCGGAGGCGGCGCCCTTGAGCCGGTCTGCACGCAACCGGGCAACCGATCCGGCGGCTGCGCGCTATCTCCTCGAAGTCAAGAACCTCCGCACTTATTTCGATGTGGACGACGGCGAGTTCCGCGCCGTCGATGGCGTCAGCTTCGCGATCGAGCCCGGCCGGACGCTCGGCATCGTCGGCGAATCCGGCTGCGGCAAGAGCGTCACGGCGCTCTCGGTCATGGGGCTGATCCCGAGCCCGCCGGGACGGATCGCCGGCGGCGAGATCGTGTTCGAGGGCGTCGATCTCCGGAAGCTCAGGCCCGCGGAGATGCGCGAGCGGCGCGGCAACCAGATCTCGATGATCTTCCAGGAGCCGATGACCTCGCTCAATCCGGCCTTCACCGTGGGCGACCAGATCGTCGAGGTGATCCTGCGCCATCGCCAGGTGACGAAGCAGCAGGCGACCCAGCACGCGATCGAGATGCTGCGCCGGGTGCGGATTCCCTCGCCCGAGCGGCGCTTCGAAGAGTATCCGCACAAGCTCTCCGGCGGCATGCGCCAGCGCGTGATGATCGCGATGGCGCTCGCCTGCGACCCGCAGCTGCTGATCGCGGACGAGCCCACCACCGCGCTCGATGTCACGATCCAGGCGCAGATCCTCGACCTCATGCGGCGGCTGCGCGACGAGACCGGCGCCGCCATCATGGTTATCACGCACGATCTCGGCGTCATCGCGGAGATCGCCCACGAGGTGATCGTGATGTATGCGGGCCGCGTGATCGAGCGCGCCGAGGTGGGCGCGCTGTTCCGCGATCCGCAGCACCCCTACACGATCGGGCTCCTGGGCTCGATCCCCCGGCTCACCACCGAGCAGGCGCGGCTCACCACCATCGAGGGCGTGGTGCCGAACCCGCTCGCCATGCCCGCGGGCTGCCGCTTCCACCCGCGTTGCCCATTCGCGGTCGAGGAATGCTTGCGCACGGACCCGCCGCTGCGCGAGATCAAGCCGGGCCAATTCGCGGCCTGCATTCGCGCACCCCTCGAGGAGAGCGTGCTCTGATGCCCGCGAATGCCAACGGCGCCACTGCGCCGCCGCTCCTCGAGGTCGAGCATCTGGTCAAGCATTTCGCGGTGCGGCGCGGCTTCCTCGGCCGGCGGGTCGGCGCGGTCAAGGCGGTCGACGATGTCAGCTTCAGCGTGGCGCCCGGCGAGACGCTGGCATTGGTGGGCGAATCCGGCTGCGGCAAGTCGACCACCGGCCGCCTCGTCCTGCGCCTGATCGAGCCGACATCGGGCGTGGTGCGCTTCGCCGGCCGCGACATCTTCGATCTCGGCCAGCACGAGGTGCGCGCGCTCCGGCGCGCCATGCAGATCGTGTTCCAGGATCCCTACGCCTCGCTCAACCCGCGCATGACCGTGGGACAGATCCTCGGCGAGCCGCTGCGGCTCCATCGCCTCGTGGCCGGAGCGCAGCTGCGCCAGCGCGTGGAGACGCTGCTGGGCTTGGTCGGGCTCTCGCCGCAGCACGCGCGGCGCTATCCGCACGAGTTCTCGGGCGGGCAGCGCCAGCGCATCGGGATCGCCCGCGCGCTCGCGGTCGAGCCGCGGCTGATCGTGTGTGACGAGCCGGTCTCGGCCCTCGACGTCTCGATCCAGGCGCAGGTGATCAATCTGCTGCAGGATCTGCAGCGGCGCTTCGAGCTCTCTTATATTTTCATCGCACACGATCTCGCGGTGGTGAAGCACATCGCCGACCGCGTCGCCGTCATGTATCTCGGCAAGATCGTCGAGCTCGCGGAGAAGCGCACGCTGTTTCGCGAGCCGCGCCATCCCTATACCCAGGCGCTGCTGTCGGCGATCCCGGTGCCGGAGCCGGCACTCGCGCGCGAGCGGATGCTCATCGAGGGCGACGTGCCGAGCCCTTTGGCACCGCCGCCTGGCTGCCGATTCCAAACCCGCTGCCCGTTCGTCAGAGACCGCTGTCGGGTGGAAGAGCCGCTGCTGGATCCGGCGGCACCCGGCCATACCGTCGCGTGTCATTTCTGGCGCGAAATCGAGCCGCCGGCGCGGCTTCTGCCGGCGGAAAGCGGGGCCGACAACCCGCGCCTCAAGCGCCTGCAGGCGTTTTTCACCCAGCGCGCGGGCGAGGGCGTGGGATCGCCTGTGCCGTGACCCCGGGCTCACGGCGGAGTGTGGCGCAGGCTGGCATTGCTTTTGCTATGATTGCGGCAAATAGCGGGAGGAGAAGTCGATGAGGTACGGGAAGGCTGCACTGTTCGCGGGGGCCCTGCTGATCGCAACGGCGGGGATGGCAAGCGCGGAAACCACGCTCAAGATCGGGCTTGCCGAGGATCCCGACATCCTCGATCCCACGCTCGCCCGCACCTTCGTGGGGCGCGTCGTGTTCGCCTCGCTTTGCGACAAGCTGTTCGATATCTCGGCCGATCTCAAGATCGTGCCGCAGCTCGCCACGGAGTACAAATGGGTCGACGACAACAAGGGGCTCGTGATCACGCTGCGGCAGGGCGTCATGTTCCAGGACGGCGAGCCCATGAACGCCGAGGCGGTCAAATACAGCCTCGAGCGGCATCTCACCATGCCGGGCTCGAACCGCAAGGGCGAGATCGGCGCGGTCAAGAGCGTCGAGGTCGTCGATGACCATACGGTAAAGCTCAGCCTGGGGGCGCCGTTCTCACCGCTGCTGGCGCCGCTCACCGATCGCGCGGGCATGATCGTCTCCCCCAAGGCCGCCGAGGCGCTCAAGGATAAATTCGGCGCCGCGCCTGTCTGCGCCGGTCCCTACAAATTCGTCGAGCGGATAGCTCAAGACCGGATCGTCGTGCAGAAGTTCGACAACTACTGGGACAAGGACAAGATCCACATCGACAAGATCGTGTTCCAGCCGATCCCTGACAATTCCGTGCGCATCGCCAACCTGCGCTCGGGCGGACTCGACTTCATCGAGCGCGTGGCGCCCACCGACCTGACGCAGCTGCGCAGCGACAAAAATCTGCAGATCGCCGAGATCGGCGAACTCGGGTATCAGGGGATCACGACCAACACAGGCAACGGCCCAAAGGCCAAGAACCCTTTGGGCCAGGACCCGCGCATTCGCGAGGCCTTCTCGCTCTCGATCGACCGCGACGCGCTCAACCAGGTCGTCTTCAACGGCGAATACATTCCGGGCAATCAGTGGGTGCCGCCCGAGAGCCCTTACTACGACAAGGCGCTGCCGGTCCCGAAGCGCGACGTCGCCAGGGCGAAGGCACTCTTGAAAGAGGCGGGCGTCGAGCATCCGAGCTTCACGCTCATGATCCCGAACAACACCGAGCCGCAGCAAGTGAACCAGGTCGTGCAATCGATGGCGGCCGAGGCGGGCTTCGATATCAAGCTTCAGGCGACGGAGTTCGCGACATCCCTCGATCTCGCGGAGAAGGGCGAGATGGAGGCGTTCCAGATCGGCTGGAGCGGGCGCACCGATCCCGACGGCAATATCTTCAACTTCGTCACCTGCAAAGCGCCGGTGGGCTTCAACTACGGCCTCTACTGCAACGAGCAGGCTGACAAGGAACTCACCGCGGCGCGCACGCTCTCCGATCTGGACGACCGCAAGAAGCACTACGCGGCGGCCGCCGAAATCCTGCTCAAGGACCTGCCGATCATCTACCTCTATCACCGCAAATGGATCTACGCCTTCAACAAGAAGGTCGCGGGCTTCACGCCTTATCCGGACGGCTTGATCCGGCCGCAGGGATTGACGATGCAGTGAGCCTGACCCGAACCGCACCGCTGCAAGCCGTCCCTCTCTGCCCCCGAGGGCGGAGAGGAGTTCGTTGAGTGCGGTCGCCCCGATGCTGACCTATCTCGTCCGCCGCATCGCCATCATCGTTCCGACGCTGTTCTTCGTCTCGATCATCATCTTCGGGCTGCAGCAGCTGTTGCCGGGCGATCCTGCGCTGGCGCTCGCAGGCGAGGAGCGCGATCCCACCGTGATCGCGTTCCTGCGCCACAAATATCACTTGGACCAGCCGTTGCCGGTCCGCTACGGCCTCTGGGCCATGGGCGTGCTGCGGGGCGACCTCGGCGAGTCCATCCGCATCAACAAGCCCGTGCTCGATCTCGTGCTGGAGAAGCTGCCGGTGACGGCGGAACTCGCGGGCCTCGCGATCGTGGTGGCGCTGGTGATCGGCATCCCCGCGGGCGTGATCTCCGCGGTCAAGAACGGCACGGTGATCGATTACGCCGCCAACGTCTTCGCGCTCTGGGGCCTTTCCACGCCCAATTTCTGGCTGGGGTTCCTGCTCATCCTGCTGTTCTCGGTGGAGCTGGGCTGGCTGCCGGCCTCGGGCTTCGTGAGCCCCACGGAGAACCTCAAGCAGAATGTCCTGACGCTGATCATGCCGGCCTTCGTGCTGGGGAATGCCATCGCCGCCGTGATGATGCGCCACACCAGGAGCGCCATGCTTCAGGTGCTGAGCGCCGACTACGTCCGCACCGCGCGCGCCAAGGGCCTCAGCGAGCGCGTGGTGGTCTTGAAGCACGGGCTCAGGAACGCGCTCATTCCCGTGGTGACGCTGGGCGCGCTGGAATTCGGGCAGCTGCTGTCGGGCGCGGTGCTGACCGAGCAGGTGTTCACCATCCCCGGCTTCGGCAAGCTCGTCGTCGATGCCGTCTTCAACCGCGATTACGCCGTCGTGCAGGGCGTCGTGCTCTGCACCGCCACCGCCTACATCCTGCTCAATCTCTGCGCCGACATCGCCTACTTCCTCGTCAATCCGCGGCTGCGCGCATGACCGCGGTTCCCGCCGATACCGAGCGCGCCCAGCGGGACCTGCCGGACGATCAGCCCTGGAAGCGCGCACTCCGGCGGCTCGTGCGCCGGCGCGGGGCCATGGTGGGCGCCGCCGTCGTGCTGTTCTTCGTGTTGGTCGCGATCTTCGCGCCGATGATTGCTCCCTATTCTCCCACGGCCACGGACTGGGCCGCGGTGCGCAAGGCGCCGAGTTGGGCGCATTGGCTCGGCACCGACGAGATCGGCCGCGACGTGCTCTCGCGCGTCATCTTCGGCGCACGCGCCTCGCTCAAAGCGGGGGTCGTCTCCGTGCTGATCTCGCTCACGCTGGGCGTGCCGATCGGGCTGCTCTCGGGCTACGTCGGCGGATTCCTCGACGGCCTCCTGATGCGCATCGTCGATGCCATGCTGGCCTGCCCGTTCTTGATTTTGGCGATCGCGCTCGCGGCCTTCCTCGGCCCCAATCTCACCAACGCCATGATCGCGATCGGCATCTCCGCGATGCCGGCTTTCATACGCCTGACGCGCGCGCAGACGCTCTCGACCAAGGTCGAGGACTACGTCGAGGCTGCCAAGGCCGTGGGCAACCCGCATATCCGGATCGTGCTCCGGCATATCCTGCCGAACATCCTGGCGCCCATCATGGTGCAGGCGACGCTCGCGATCGCCGCCGCCATCATCGCGGAAGCGAGCCTGTCGTTCCTGGGCCTGGGGCAGCAGCCGCCGGACCCCAGCTGGGGCAGCATGCTCAACACCGCCAAGAATTTCCTCTCGCAGGCGCCCTGGATGGCGTGGTGGCCGGGCCTCGCGATCTTCGTGGTGGTGCTGTCCTTCAACCTGCTGGGCGACGGCCTGCGCGACGCCCTCGATCCCCGACGCCAATAGAGCTCAGCCCTTGCGGGCCGCGCGGTTGCGCTTGCGCTTGCGTTTGCGCAGGTAGCGCCAGAGATATGCCGCGGCTGCCACGATCGCCGCCGCCGCGATGATCAGCACGAAGGGCTCGAGCGAGCTCACCCAGGCCAGGATCCCGCGGAAGCGGCGGCCGAGGTAATAGGTGAGCCCCGCCCAAAACCCGACCCAAAGCGCGGCGCCGGCGGCGTTGCAGATCGAGAAGCGCCACCAGTTCATCCCCATGGTGCCCGCGACGATGCCGTTGAGCTGCCGCAGCACCACCACGAACCGCGCGAACAGCACGACCGCGCCGCCGTGCCGCTCGAAAAAGCCTTCGACCCGCTCGATGTGCTCGTGCTTGATGCGAAAGCGGGGACCGTAGCGCAGCACCAGCGGCCGGCCGCCCCTCTTGCCGATGACGTAGCCGATGTTGCCGCCGGCGGTGGTGGCGACCCAGCACACCAGCATGACCCAGTAGATGTTGAGGTGGCCGCCGGAGGCCAGCAGCGCCCCCGCGATCATCAGGGATTCGCCGGGCGTCGGCAGGCCGAAGCTCTCGAGAAATACGCCCAGAAATACGGCGGTGTAGCCGTAGTCGCTGACGTATCGCTGGGCCTCGCCGAGCAGGCTGTCGAGCATCGGTACCGGTCTGCCCGCGGCCTAAAGTACGGTGATGCAAGCCGCCGGAGCCGTCACCGCGCGGCGCTCACCGCCGGCTGCCAGGAGTCCGGATGCTCCAGGAACGACTTCACGGCCGCGTATTGCTCCGGCGAGAAGTAGCCGAGCCCGTGCGCCACGGCGAGCACGTCCCACCAGGTCGCGAGCGCGTGCAGTTTGACGCCTTCCGCCTCGAGGCTGGTGACGCTCTGCGGGAAGATCCCGTAGTGGAAGATGACGAAGGCGTGGCCGATCTTGCCGCCGGCTTTCTTGATCGCATGGATGAAGTTGAGCTTGGAGGTGCCCTCGCTCGCGAGGTCCTCGACCAGCAGGACCCGCGCGCCCTCCGCCATCTCGCCCTCGATCTGCGCGTGGCGCCCGAAGCCCTTCGGCTGCTTGCGGACATAGAGCATCGGCAGGCTCAATCGCTCGGCGATCCAGGCGGCGAAGGGAATGCCGGCGGTCTCGCCGCCGGCCACCGCGTCGAGTGCCTCGAACCCGACCGCCCGCCCGATCAGCTCGCTCGCGAGGTCCATGAGCTTGGCGCGCGCGCGCGGAAACGAGATGAGCCGGCGGCAATCGACATAGACCGGGCTCACGCGGCCCGACGTAAAGGTGAAGGGCTCGTCCGGGTTGAACAGCACCGCCTTGGTCTCCAAGAGGATGCGGGAGGTGATCTCGGCGGCATCCCTCGCCTCGGTCATGGCGGGCCTCGCTCTCCAAAACGTGAACGCGCCGCTCTCTTTAAGGCCAAAGCCGACCCCGGGCAACACGCGCGAGAGAGGATGCCGGAAGCGCGGTTCTCGCTTATACGTGTGGATCAGGGCACGGGATCGAGGAGCTGGAAATGCCGGAGCTTGTTCTGATCGAGCGGGAAGAGGGCATCGTCACGGTCGTGCTCAATCGGCCGGAGAAGCTCAACGCGCTCAACAAGGCGATGTGGCGCGGGCTCAATGACGCCTTTGCGGCATTGGAGCCCGACGATTCCGTGCGCGCGATCGTGTTGCGCGGCGCGGGCGAGAAGGCCTTCGCGCCCGGCGCCGACATCGCCGAGTTCGAGAGCGAGCGGGGCAACGCCGCCGCGGCGCGCGACTATGGCCGGCTCATGCACGAGGTCATGGCCCGCATCGATCAGTGCCGTCATCCGACGGTGGCGCTGATCCACGGGCTTTGCGTCGGCGGCGGGCTCGAGATCGCGATGCTCTGCGATGTCCGGATTTGCGGCGAGGGGAGCCGCTTCGGCGTGCCGATCAATCGTATCGGTGTCACCATGGGATACCCCGAGATCTCCGCGCTGATCGCGTTGGTGGGCCGTAGTGTCGCGCTCGAGATCCTGCTGGAGGGCCGCGTCTTCGGCGCGGCCGAGGCTGAGGCGAAGGGCCTG
>DATMMM010000122.1:0-11143 GCA_035569735.1 Allostellaceae bacterium
GGAGATCAGGTTGGCGAGCTCGTTGTCGACGTAGGCGAGGATGTCGCGGCGCAGCTTCTCCAGATCGACCGTGCACGCGCGCAGGACCGCGACCGCGTCCTGGTCCTCGGTGAGCGCCAGCAGAAGGTGCTCGAGCGTGGCGTATTCATGCCGGCGCTCGTTGGCATAGCCGAGGGCGCGATGGAGGGTCTTCTCGAGATTCCGCGAAAGCATGAAGGCGTAGTCCTTATTGCTGAGTCGAATACCGCTGGCGGTCCTGGCCTATTCCTTCTCCAGGGTGCACTGCAGCGGGTGCTGGTTCTGCCGGGCGAAGTCCATAACTTGGGTCACTTTGGTCTCCGCCACTTCATAAGTGAAGACACCGCAGATCCCGACGCCGCGGCGGTGTACGTGCAGCATGATCCGGGTCGCCTCCTCGCGCGTCTTGGCGAAGAAGCGCTCCAGGATGTGCACGACGAACTCCATGGGCGTGTAGTCGTCGTTGAGCATGAGGACCTTGTACATCGACGGCTTCTTCGTCTTGGGCTTGGCCTTGACGATGACGCCGGTGCTTGGTCCTTCGCCATTGCGTTTCTCAGGATCGCTCATGGAGCCCGGCCGGTGGACACCTCATGCCCCATGATATTGGCATCGCGCGCCTCGGGGGAAGGGCTTTCGGGGTCCCTCAGCCCTGCACCGCGTTGTGAGAATGCTGCGACACCCGTTAACACCGACATAAATCGGGCAAAAGAGAGGCCCGGCGGAAGCCTCCGCTGGGCCCAGGGAAACGCGACCCATGCCTCGGTCGCCGAAACGGTGATGGTACCGGCGCGAGCGCCGGCAGCGACATCATGCCGCGAGCGGTTTCCTCAACGCATCGAGCGCCTTCTCGGCGCGCGCGCCCAGGGGCTCATAGACCTCGCTCGCGGCCTTGAGGCCGAGCTCGGAGAGCCGCGCGCCACCCACGATCAGGCGCTCCATGCAGCCCTTGGCGAAGTCGTATTGCAACGCCACCACGTCCTCGAGCGACTTGGCGTCCACCATGCCGGCGCCGGTGGCGGCGGCACTCTCGACAGCGGCGCGGGTTAGGCTCACCAGCTCCAAGCTCATGCGCTCCATCGCCTGGCTCAGCGCCGCGTTGGCCGCGACCAGCGCCGAAAGCATGTCCTTGCCCTGGCTCGCCATACCCTCATAGCCGAGTCGGAAGCCTTCAGCGGCGCCGCGGACGGTCGGCCAAGCCGGCGCGGGTAGCGTCGGTGGCGTCGCGGCGGCTGCAGCGACCCGTTTGCCAGTTTTCTTCGCCATTGCGATCAGCTCCTCGAAAAAGACACGGGCGCCTGAGCCAGGGCCCGGAAGCACTGGGAATATTCGCCATGCTGCAGTGCAGCATACCCTGATATCATGCCGATTGCGCAATTTGCAAGCGCGGGACCGTCGCCCTGCCCACCCGACGGTTGCATTGCAACATGGCCTAAAACTATCACCCCAGTCAGAATTGGTTAACAGATTCAAGGCAGTCGGAAAAAGAATTCGCTCGAATGCTCGCTAAATCGTAGACAGGAATCCCAGAGTTCCTTAACCTTCCCGTGTTCGGATTGTGGCCGAACCTTGGCGGAGGAATGGAGTCGTGGGAGCGGGTTGGGGACCGGGCGGTTTGCGCGACGCGCGCGTTTCTGTCGTCGTCGCGGTGTTGGCGTTGGTGATGGTGGTATGGCCGATGGGCTCGGCCGATGCCAGTCGCAAGGCACATTCTCACGGCGGCGGCCGGCAGCCCCTGACCTCGATCGTGATCGACGCCGAGACCGGAACGGTGGTCAGCGAGTCCAATGCGGATCTGCAGCACTATCCGGCCTCGCTCACCAAGATGATGACGCTCTACCTGATCTTCGAGGCGCTCGACAAAGGGCGCATCCAGCTCGACATGCGGCTGCCGGTTTCCGAGCATGCCGCCAACCAGTCGCCGACCAAGCTCGGTCTCGTGGCCGGCGACTCCATCGCGGTGCGCGATGTGGTCCTCGGCTTGGTGACCCGATCGGCGAACGATGCCGCCGTGGTCGCGGCGGAGTGGCTGGGCGGCAGCGAGGAGATCTTCGCGGAGCGCATGACCGCCAAGGCGCACGCGCTCGGCATGAGCCGCACGGTCTTCCACAACGCCTCGGGCCTGCCGGATACCGACCAGATCACCACGGCGCGCGATCTCTCCAAGCTCGCCCGCGCGCTCTACCGGGACTTTCCCGGCATGTACCCCTTCTTCGCGACGCGCGAGTTCATCTTCCGCGGCCAGGTGATCGCAAACCACAACCACCTGATGGACCACTTCGACGGGATGGATGGCATCAAGACCGGCTACATCCGGACCTCCGGCTTCAACCTCGCGGCGTCAGCGGTGCGCAACGGCCGGCGGCTCATCGGCGTGGTGATGGGCGGCGACAGCGCGCATTCGCGTGACCTGCAGATGGCGGCGCTGCTGAACGACGGCTTCTCCCGGACCGCGCCCGACACGATGGAGACGCTGACGGCTTCGGTGAGCGCGCCCGCGGCGGCGCCCACGGCGCCGGCCTTCACGGGCGGCGCTGGCGCCTTCGAATCCCAGAGCTTCGGCGCGCGCGCCAAGCGCGTGCTGCGTCATCTCTCGCCGATCGGCACGGCCGAGGCCTCGACCGGCAAATCTTCTCGCGGGGACGTCGAGACCGGCCGCTGGGGCATCCAGGTGGGCGCCTTCGCCCAGCAGGGTGCGGCCGAGAAGGCGGCTCAAGCCGCGCTCGCGCATCTGCCGGGCGCCAAGGGGCACGCGGTCAGCGTGGCGAAGCCCGGCGAGGGCGAGAAGGATCGCTTCTATCGCGCGCGTATCGGCGGCTTCAGCGAGAAAGACGCCGAGCGCGCCTGCCAGACCCTCCACAAGAAGCACCGCGACTGCGCGCTGGTCGCCCCCAGCGCGCTCCACGTCGCGCAGAACTGAGCGCCCGATCCATCGTCGAGACCCTGGAGCTGCGGCAGGCGGTCGCGGCGGACGCGTCCGCCATCCGCGCGCTCACGCGTGAGGCCTACGAGAAGTGGGTCCCGCTGATCGGCCGCGAGCCCAAGCCGATGACGGCCGACTATGAGGCGGCGCTGCGGAACCACCGCATCGATCTCCTTTATCTCGGCGGCACGCTCGCCGCCTTGATCGAGACCATCCCGGGCGCCGATCATCTCCTGATCGAGAACGTCGCGGTCTCACCCGCCTTTCAGGGCCGAGGCCTCGGCCGCCGGCTGGTCGCGCATGCCGAGGAGCTCGCGGCCTCCGAAGGCCGCGCCGAGATCCGGCTCTACACCAACAAGATGTTCGCCGAAAACGTCCGGCTCTACGAGAAACTCGGCTACCGCCTCGACCGCGAGGAACCGTTCGGCGGCGGGATTATTGTGCATATGAGCAAGCGAGTTCCGGCCTCCAATCACCGAGCCTGAAGCGCTTGCTGCATCGTCGGGGGTGCGTCCTTCGACTCGCCGCCCAAGCGCGGCGGCTCAGGATGAGGGGCATTGGCGTGTTGGGGCGAACAAAAACCCCCTTATCCTGAGCCGACCGCGTCCCTCGACGCCGCAGAGCGGCGCTCGGGATGAGGGCGGGCGAGTCGAAGGACGCACCCCGCCGATCCAGCGGAGACGCGCGCTAAAACGCCGGTGGCTGGATCCCGCTGGCGGCGAGCTCGGCGGCAAGCGCGCGCTTGAGGCGGTCGAGGGCGGCGGTATCGCGCGCCTCGGCGCGCGCGACCAGCACGGCTTGCGTGTTGGAGGCGCGCAGCAGCCACCAGCCATCCTTGGTCTTGACCCGCACGCCGTCGATGTCGGTCATCTCGGCTGCCGCCTTGCGCAACCGGTCGCGCACCTCGCTCACCACCGCGAACTTGCGCGCCTCCTCGCAGGGGAAGCGCAGCTCCGGCGTGTTGACCACCTCCGGCAGGCGGTCGCGCATTTGCGCCAAGCTCGCCTCGCTCCGGCCGAGGATGCCGAGCAGCCGGATCGCCGCGTAGAGCGCGTCGTCGTAGCCGTAGTAGCGGTCGGCATAGAAGATGTGGCCGCTCATCTCGCCCGCGAGCGGCGCGCCGATCTCGGCCATCTTCGACTTGATGATGGAATGGCCGGTGCGCCACATCAGCGGTTTGCCGCCCGCCCGCGCGATCTCGTCGAACAGCACCTGGCTCGCCTTCACGTCCGCGATGATGGTGGCGCCGGGCTTGGCGCGGATGACGTCCGCCGCCAGCACGGTCATGAGCTGATCGCCCCAGAGGATGCGGCTCTGCGCATCGACCACGCCGATGCGGTCGCCGTCGCCGTCGAAGGCGATGCCGAGATCGGCGCGCCGCTCTTTCACCGCCGCCTGCAGCTGCTCCAGGTTCTTGGCCTCGGTGGGATCGGGATGATGCGCGGGGAAGCGGCCGTCGATCGTCTCGTTGAGCAGGAAGTGTTGGCCAGGGATCTTCTTGGTCAGGCGCACCAGCGCCTCGCCGGTGGCGCCGTTGCCGGCGTCCCAGACCACCGTCAGCGGCCGCTTGCCGTCGTAGTCGGCGGCGAGCCGCTCGACATATTTGTCCAGGAGCTCGATCGTCGAGACCTCGCCGCGGCCGCTGCGAAACGCGCCTTTGGCGGCGATCTCGCCGAGGCGCTGGATGTCGGCGCCATAGAAGGAGCGCTTCTGGAGCACCAGCTTGAAGCCGTTGTAGTCGGCGGGATTGTGTGAGCCCGTCACCATGATGCCGGCATCGACGCCGAGCGTATAGGCGGCGTAGTAGAGCATCGGCGTGGGCCCGAGCCCGATGCGCGCGACGTCGATGCCGCTCTCCGCCAAGCCCTGCACCAGCGCCGCCTCGAGCGTGGGCGAGCTCAGCCGTCCGTCGCGGCCGACCGCCGCGCGCTTGCCGCCGGCCTCGGCGATGCATTGCGCGAAAGCGCGGCCGAGCGCGCGGGCGTCCGCCTCGAAGAGCGTGCTGCCGACGGTGCCGCGGATGTCGTATTCGCGCAGGATGGTCGGATCGAAGCGATGGCCGCCCGCGCCGCCGTCTTTGGACATGGATGCTCCGGAGTTCAGGATGATTGGCGGCGCTGCTTGGGACGCGCGTCGCTCGCGGGCTCCGCCGTCTGCTCCGCGCCATGCTCCCGCAGGATGCGCCGGAAATCGCCCGCGAGGTCCGGACGCGCCAGCGCATAGGCGATGGTCGCCTCCAGGAAGCCCAGCTTGTCGCCGCAGTCGAAGCGCCGGCCCTCGAAGCGGAAGCCGTGGAACCCGGTCTTGCCGCCGATCATCTGCGCGAGCGCGTCGGTGAGCTGGATCTCGTTGCCGGCGCCGCGCCCGATCCGGCCCAGATGCTCGAACACCTCGGGCTCGAGGATGTAGCGGCCGATCACCGCGAGCGTCGAGGGTGCGTCCTCCGGCGCGGGCTTCTCCACCACGCCCTTGGCGCGGACCAACGGCCCCTCCTGCGCGATGGCATCGAGGATGCCGTAGCGCTTGGTGTGCTCGCGCGGCACGTCCATCACGGCGATCAGGTTGCCGCCCACCTTGGCGCGCGCTTCCACCATCTGCTTCAGGCAGGGCGCGCGCGCGAGGATCAGGTCGTCCGGCAGCAGCACGGCGAAGGGCTCGTTGCCCACGAGATCGCGCGCGCACCAGACGGCGTGGCCGAGGCCGAGCGGGCGCTGCTGGCGCGTGTAGGAGAGCTGGCCGGGCTTCGGCATCCCGCTGTTGATCGCGACGATCTCCGCGGACTTGCCGCGCTCGCGCAAGGTCGCCTCGAGCTCGAAGGAATGATCGAAATGGTCCTCGAGCGCGGACTTGCCGCGGCCGGTGACGAAGATGAAGTGCTCGATGCCCGCGGCTTGCGCCTCTTCCACCGCGTATTGGATCAGCGGCTTGTCCACCACCGGCAGCATTTCCTTCGGCATCGCCTTGGTCGCGGGCAGGAAGCGCGTGCCGAGACCGGCGACGGGAAATACAGCCTTGCGAACGGGAGCAGTCATTGGCGCGTCAAGCCTTCGGCCGTTGCGGGCAAATTTCGGGCGCGGAGGACAACGGAGTGCCCCATCCGGTGGTTCCCCGCGGAGGGCGCGGCCTTATACCGCGAGATGCGCGCTGGAGGCCAGCCCGGAACGCTCATGTCCCCAAGAGGACATCCTTGGCCCGGTTAACCTGCGCCGCCAGCGCGTCCGAGCCGCCTTGATCCGGATGGATCTTCAGCATGAGGCGGTGGTGCGCTTCCTTGATCTCGCCGGCGCTGGCGCCGGGCTTGAGACCCAATACGGCCAAGGCCTCGTCCGGTGTCATCGCGGTACCGGGCGTCGGCCGGCCCGACCCGTTGGCGCCGGCGCCACTTCGCGCCGCCTCGCGCCAGTCCGGCATGAAGCGATCGAGGTAGCCTTCGACTAGGCTCACCGAGGGCGGATCTTCCGCGCGCACCTCGCGCCAGAGCGCGATGAGCGAGTTGTTGTCGAGCTCCTCCAGGCGCCGGCCCTGGAAGCGGCCCTTGCGCACGGTACCGGTCATCGTGCCGGTCTCATGATCGAGGCTCATGCGGAGATAGTCGGTCTCGACCTCGGAGACCTGGCCCTGCGGCCTGCCGCCGCCGCCCGCCCAGCGCCGCCAAACGGTCCTCACCCGCGAGAAGAACGGCGCCGCGCCGCCGAGCGCCACCACCAGCGGCAGGAAACGTCCGTTCTCGATCAGCAGCACCGTCAGTGCGAGCGCGGCCAAGATGCCGAGCCACATCAGGAAGCGGACGATGATCGCGGGAGGCAGCGCCACGAAGGCCCTGGCCGCCGCGAGCAGCGCCACCAGGAGAACGATGCCGCCGACCAGATAGAGCGGCATCAGGCACCGCCCATCTGGCGCGTGATCTGCAAGGTGGCGCCGCCGGTTTTGCGCGTGTAGTCCGCGAGCGCCTTGCGCCCGCCGGCGGCGAACACCGCGACCGCGCCCAACAGCTCCTTCAGCTGCTGGGCGCTGGCGCTGTTGAAGGGGCAATAGGCGCCGCGGCTCAGCCGCGCGATCTCCTTGAAGCCGCGGGCCGCCACGGGATTGTCGCCCTCGTGGAACATGAAGGCCGGCACGTTGAGGAGCGCCATCTCGCCCGCGAGCCGCGCGAGCCCGTCCAGCGGCTCCTCCATCGCATCGCCCACGAACACCAGCGCGTTGACGCGGCCCGCCTTTGCCTCGTCGATCGCATGCTTGAGCACGCGCGCGATCTGCGTCTCGCCGCCGACGCAGCTCACCTTGCGCATCGCCGCGTGCAGGTCCTGCGCGCGCGAGAGCCACCGGCTCGCCTTGCATTCGCCGAAGCCGCGATAGAACACGAGCTGCACGTCGAGGCCGCCGAGGCTCGCCGTCGCCTCGAACATCTCGCCCTGCAGCCGGCAGGCGTGATCCCAGGTGGGCTCGCGGCTCGCGGTCGCATCCAAGGCAAAGACCAGCCGCCCGCGGCCCGAGGCCGGCCGCACCGCCGGCATCGCCGCGACCTGCCTCAAGAACGCCTCGACCTCCGCCTGCTTGGACTCGGCGGGAAGCTGGCCATCCGAGCCCTTCTTCTCTGCCGCCATGCCATGAATATGGGGTGGCGGGGGTGCGCTTGGCTAGCGGGGCCTCGGCGTTGGTTAATTCAATTCCGGTTGAGTCTTCCGGATGCTGTCGCGCGTCTCCATGCCTTGCCACCAGCGCCGCAGGCGCTCGTGCGGACCCAGCAGATCGCGGCCCTCGGGCGTCAGCGAGAAATAGAAATAATGCGGCGCCAGCATGAGGTCGGCGAGGCTCGGTGCATCGCCCGCGAAATATCGGCCGTCGCCCAGGATCTTGTCGAGGGCATCGAGGCAGACGCGCGCCTTGGGCAGAGACGCTTGGACCCGCGCCTCGTCCGGCGTCATGCCCACGCGCTTGGCGATCAGGCGCTGGAAGGAGATCCCGGCGCTGATGTTCGGGAACACGTACCAATCGACGATGCCCATCACTTGATTCATGCGCGCGGCTTGACGGGGGTCGGCGGGCTGCAAAGGCGCGCCCGGGAAGACCGCGTCGACGTAGCGCATGATGGCTTGCGTCTCGTAGAGCGCGAAACCCCCGTGCTCGAAGGCGGGCACTCTCGCGAAGGGATGACGGTGCACATGCGGCGGCTGAGCCCAGGTGCCGAAGGGGACCTCCGACAGATCGTAGGCCGCGCCCTTTTCCTCCAGGGCGAGCCGCGCGCCCCGCACATAGGGGCTGTTCGGCACGCCAATAGGATCGTCTCGGCCATTGCGTCCTCCTGCTGTTCGATCTAGGCCGCCGAGTTGGCGTAGTCGGCGTAGCACTGCTCGAAGACGGTGACCCAACCCTTGTCGAAGTTGTCGCGCAGCCGCGCTCCGGCCTCGCCCATGTGCTCCCAGCCGGTGTGGACCAGCTTGACCTCGGTGCCGGCGGCAACGCGCGTGAAGCTCACATCGACGCGCGCCCTTTCCACCGGGTCCGAGCAACTGACCTCCCAGCTGAAGGCGAGCCGGTGCGGCGGCTCCCAGACGAGCACCCTGCCCCACGGCGTCTCGACGCCGTTCTTGCTGCGCTCGAAGAGCCGGCCGCCGAGCCGCGGCTCGAAGGCGCAGGCCTCGGGCTCGGGCGCCACGTGGAAGCCCGCGATCGGCCACCACGCGCCCATGCCCTCGGTGAAATGGCGGAACGCCTTCTCGGGCGGACAGCGCACGGTCACCGTCTTGATGACGGGCGGCACGGCGAAGGTCTGGACGGTGTCGGGACTCATGATCACTCCTCCTTATTGAGTGTCGTGGCGAACTCGCCGAGTGCCGCGCGCCACATCTCGTCGATGGCGGCGCGGAGCTCGCCCAGCGCCTGCGCATCCGCGCTGTAGATGCGCCGCGTGCCCGCCTTTGCCTCGTGCACGAGGCCGGCATCCTTGAGCACGCGCAGATGCTGGGAGACCGCGGGCCGGCTGATCGGCATCGCCCGCGCGATCTCGCCCACCGAGCGTGGCGCCTCGAGCACGCGCTCGAAGACGGCGCGCCGCGTGGGGTCGGAGAGGGCTGCCAAGGCCGATCCGTAAGCCATGGCTTACGTTAGTCAGGGCTTACGGAAAGATCAAGCGGCAAAATCGGGCCCCGCGGGACGGGAGCAAGCCCCTCTCCGCCGCGATAGCGGGGGAGAGGGAGGGGCCCATCGGTCGCAATAGCGAGCGATGGGAGGGTGAGGTGGGGCGGCGACGTTGCAGCTGTGTCTCTGTCAGTGAGTCAGTCTCGAACGACGCAGCCCCACCTCACCCGGCCGCCGCTTGCGCGTCGGCCACCCTCTCCCCCGCTTTCGCGGCGGAGAGGGGTTTTACCCAGACCGCGGTGTCGTGGAAGACGCCGCCGCCGTTGGGCCGGCCGGGATCGGCGGAGATCAGCACGTTGATGCCGAGGCCTTCCTCATAGGCGTGGTTGGGCCAGATGCCCTCGACCACGAGCACGCCCGGCTGGAGGCCGTCGAAGGATTTGGCGTGCACCACCACGCTGCCGAGCCGGTTGCCGAGCCGCACGCGGTCGCCGGTGCCAAGCCCGAGCGCGCGGAGATCCTCGGGATGGATCAGCACCGAGGGCTTGCCCTCGCGCCCGACGCTCGAGGGCGTGTTGTTGAAGCTGCTGTTGAGGAACGAGCGCGCGGGCGGCGCCATCATGCGGAAGGGATGCTCGGCATCCGCCTTGTCGATGATGTCGACGTGATCCGGAAGCGCCGGCAATTCCCGGTGCAGCGGGCCCAGCGAGGCCCAGTCCGCCTGGAAGTGGAAGCGCTTGTCCTTGTGCCCGAAGCCGTCGAGGAAATGCGCGGTCTCGAAGGGCAGCGTGCGGTCGATCCAGCGTCCCTGATAGAAGCCGTCGGGACCCGGCAGCCCCGAGAGCCGCAGGCTCTCCGCGATGATCTCCATCTCGCTCATGCCGAATCCGCGGTGCTCCGCGCCGAGCCGGCGCGCCAGCTCGCAAATCACGTAGTGGTTGGTGCGCGCCTCGGCATAGGGCTCGACCGCCTTGCGCGCGATCTGCAGGAAGGTGTGGCCGCCGCCGGTATAGATATCGTCGTGCTCGAGGAAGGTGGTGGCGGGCAGCACGACGTCCGCCATCGCCGCGGTCTCCGTCATGAACTGCTCGTGGACGCAGGTGAACAAATCGCCGCGCCGGAATCCCTCGCGCACGCTCAGCGTCTGCGGGGCCACCACCATGGGGTTGGTGTTCTGGATCAGCATCGCCGTCACCGGCGGCCCGTCGCCGAGGTCGCGCTTGTCGCCCATGAGAACCGGGCCGATGCGCGACTGGTCGAAGATGCGCGTCTTGGGATCGAGGATATCGAGCCCTTCGATCAGGCTGCGGTCGACGCCGTAGATGCCGGCATTCGCATAGAGCGCGCCGCCGCCCTTGTACTGCCAGGCGCCGGTCACCGCGGGCAGGCACGTCACCGCGAAGAGCTGCGCCGAGCCGTTGCGCGAGCGCGAGAAACCGTAGCCGACACGGATGAAGCTCCGCTGCGTGCGGCCATAGAGCCGCGCGAAGTCGAGGATCTCCTGCTCGGGAACGCCGGTGATATCTGCGGCCCAGGCGGGGGTGCGCGTCTCCAGATGCGCCTCGAGCTCGGCGGCACCCGCCGTGTATTTCGCGAGATAGGCGCGGTCGGCGAAGCCCTCCTTGAAGAGGACGTGCATCACCGCGCAGGCGAGCGCACCGTCGGTTCCGGGCTCCGGCATCAGGTGGATGTCCGCGGTCTCCGCGGTGGGCGTGCGGTAGGGATCTACCACCACGAAGCGCGCGCCGCGCTCGCGCCGCGCCTTCGTGATGTGGGTCATCACGTTCACTTGCGTCGAGACCGGATTGCCGCCCCAGACGATCACCAGGTCGGACTCCGCGATCTCCAGCGGGCTCACGCCGCGCTTGACGCCGGTGCCGGCGTTCCAGCCGGCGTCCGCGAGCGTCACGCAGAATGTCGAATGCTGGCGCGAGTATTTCATCGCATGGCGCAACCGGTTGATGCCGTCGCGCTGCACCAGCCCCATGGTGCCGGCATAGAAGAACGGCCACACGGTCTCGCTGCCGTAGCGCTCAGCCGCGCGCGCGAATTCCTCGGCGACGCGGTCGAGCGCCGCATCCCAGGAGATCGGCTTGTAGGCCGCGATGCCCACGCCCCTCTCGC
>DATMMM010000123.1:0-4855 GCA_035569735.1 Allostellaceae bacterium
CATGCGGCCACGATCGCATGCGGCTCCATGGCGTTGTGATACTGGGGCGCGGTCTCGTAGGTCGCTTCGATGCGTTTGGAAGCGGCGGCGAGCCCGGCCTCCACATCGCCACGCGCGACCCGTGTCGGATTCCCGACCCCGACGGCCGGCGGCACGAAGCTCTCGGCCGCATCGAGCCCGATCCGCGCGGGCTCCGCCTCGTAGCGCGGCGACAGCAGTGCCGCTCCCTCCGTCGCGGCCTCCAGCGTCTGCGCGATGACGACGGCGATCGGCTGATTCGCGTAGCGCACGCGGTCGTTCTGCAGGAGATCGAGCCGGAACATGAAAGGATTGGATTTCTCGTCCGGATCCTGCGCGAGCGCCGGCCGGTTGGCGGGCGTCATCACCGCGACGACGCCCGGGTGGGCTTTCGCCGCCCGGACATCGAGGGAGGCGACGCGGCCGCGCGCGATGCTGCTCACCGCGAGTGCCGCGTAGAGCATGCCCTTCGGATGGTTGTCGGCGGCGTAGTGCGCGGCGCCGGTGACCTTCAGGACGCCGTCGCGGCGGGTGAGGGGCTGGCCGATGTTCGAGCCGTGCCGAACATGAGCGGGCGCCTGCGTGAGCGCGGTCTCAGGCATGGATGATGTCTCCGGAAAGGGCGGCGAAGGGGGAGGCTGGCAGCGCGGGCAGGCGCTCGGGCGTGCCGGCGGCGGCGAGTGCCAGAGCCCGCACCACGATCCGGCGCGCGAGCTCGATCTTGAAGCCGTTGTCGCCGGAAGGTTTTGCTTGCGCGAGCGCCGCCTCGGCCGCGCGCTGAAACAGCGCGGCATCGGCGCGTCCGCCCGCCAGGATCCGCTCCGCCTCGCGGGCGCGCCAGGGTTTGAGCGCGACGCCGCCGAGTGCCAGGCGCGCTTCCGCGATCCGACCCTTCTCGATGCGCAGAGCGGCCGCGGCCGAGACGACGGCAAAGGCGAAGGAGGTGCGCTCGCGGAGTTTTAGGTAGCGGGCATGGGCCGCGAACTCGGCCGCTGCCGCCGGCAAGCGCACGGCGACGATCATCTCGCCACGCTCCAGCACGCTCTCGCGCTCGGGCGTGTCGCCCGGCAAGCGGTGAAATGCTTCGAGCGGGATCTCGCGCCGTCCGGCTTTTCCCTCGATCTCGACGATTGCGTCGAGCGCCACCAGAGGCACGCAAAAATCCGACGGGTGCGTGGCGATGCAGCTCTCGCTCCATCCGAGCACGGCGTGCAGCCGGTTCTCGCCGCCGCGAGCGTCGCAGCCCGAGCCGGGCTCGCGCTTATTGCAGGCGCTGGCGACGTCGTAGAAATAGGCGCAGCGGGTGCGCTGCAGGAGATTGCCGCCGACCGTGGCGGCGTTCCGAAGCTGGGCGGAGGCGCCGGAGAGCAGTGCCTCCGCGACCGCGGGAAAGCGGCGAGCGAAATCCCGGTCGCGCGCGAGATCGGCATTGCGGACGAGCGCTCCGATCCTGACGCCGCCGTCGGCAAGCTCCTCGATGCGGTCGAGGCCGGGGAGGCGGCTGATGTCGACGAGGCGGCTCGGACGGGCAATGCCGCCCTTCATCAGGTCCAGCAGGTTCGTGCCGGCGGCCAGATAGGCGGCGCCCGGCTCCGAGGCGACGGCGACGGCCTCTCGTACCGTCGCCGGCCTCACGTAGTCGAAGCTTTTCATGCGACCTCCTTGAGGGCTGCGGCACCCTGAGCCTTCTCGGCCTCCAGCACCGCCTCGGTGATCCCCTGATAGGCGCCGCAGCGGCAGAGATTTCCGCTCATGCCCTCGCGCACGCGCTCCGGATCGCCGCCGGTCTGACCCTCCTGGATCAAACCGATCGCGCTCATGATCTGGCCCGGCGTACAGAACCCGCACTGCAACCCGTCGTGGGCGAGAAAGGCCCGTTGCACGGGGTGAAGCCGATCGCCTTGTGCGACACCTTCGATGGTGAGGACGTCGGCGCCGTCGTGACTGATCGCGAGCGCGAGGCACGAATTGATCCGGCGTCCTTGCACGATCACCGTGCAGGCGCCGCACTGTCCGCGGTCGCAGCCCTTCTTCGCGCCGGTCAGATCGAGGCGCTCGCGCAGCAGGTCCAGCAGTGTCATTCGGGGGTCATCGAGCTCGATCGCTCGCTTCACGCCGTTGACGGTCAGAGTGAGTGAGACGCTCATGCAGGGCTCCGAAACAGTGCGATGGTTGAGCAAGACCGCCGACAAAGAGCGCGGTGCTTCTGTCGTGACGGCGGCGGCTCGGGTCGGTGGTGGTTGCCCGGCGCCGGTGTTTTGTGTCAGCGTGTCTCGGTGCAATATACGGAGGGTGCCTCCGCTTTTCAAGCACCTTTGGCGAGATCATATGGTTGGGATGAAACTGTCTGAGACGGGCGCGCGAAAACCGCGCGCGGATGCGGTTCGCAATCGCGAGCGCGTGCTGGAGGCGGCAAAACAGGTGTTCAGCGCCGGCGGTCCCGAGGCGAGCCTCGAAGCCGTCGCGCGCGCCGCGGGCGTGGGCATCGGCACGCTCTACCGGCATTTCCCCACGCGCGAAGCCTTGTTCGAGGCGGTCTACCGCCGCGAGGTGCAACACCTTGCCGATCTGGCCGAGGAGTTGAAGCGGGAGCCGCGGCCGATCGACGCGCTCCGTCACTGGATGCGCTCGAACGTGAAGTTCGTTGCGACGAAAAAGGGCATGTCGGCGGCGCTCGCGCTCGCCGCCTACAAGAACCCGGAGCTCAACTCCTATTCGCTCGAGCGCCTGGCGCGGGCCGTCGGCGGGCTGCTGGACCGGGCGATCGCGACCGGCGAAATCCGCGGCGACATCAGCCCGGAAGAGCTGCTGCGCGCGCTCGTGGGCATGTGCTACATGCACGAGCAGCCCGGCTGGCAGAAGAGCGTCTTGCGACTGGTCGACGTCCTCATCGACGGCCTCCGCATCCGTCCCGACCGCCCCCGCTTGAAAACGAAGCAGCGAAAATCCCGGTGACGGGAGCCCGAAGCGGACGACGTTCGGCTTACGTCAGATCAGCGACGTGTGGCGATGCTCGACGCAAGCGTCGGCCAGAATGCGTCGCATCGCCTCCAGGAGTCCCTCGGCGGGCGCACTGCTGGTGTGCGTGAGACAAATCGATCCGTCGAAGGTCGCGACACCGATCGTCTGTGCGCCCGGCATGCCCGCGAAGATGGCCGGCCCCCACACGCTCTCGAGCGTCAACGCGCCGAACCGGCGTCCGAGGTTCAGCACGCCCAGGTTGCTCACCATGGCCTCATGGCCGAAGGCCTCGGCTGCGAACTCCGCCAGGGCCGCACTTTCGGCTCCTTGGCCGAGAGCCTCTCCCGCCCTCGAGTGCAGCGCCGCGACGCTCTCGCGTGTCTGCCCGATGGCAGTCGCGGCCTTGGCGTGGCGCGCGAGCTCCCAGAACCCGGTCGGCCGCACGTCCAGGGCGCGGGTAGTCCAGCTGGCGAACAGGCCGAAGCTCTCGCCCACCTCCAGGAACGGCCGGGTATTGATCGCAGACATGATCCGCACCGCGCCGTGCCGCCAGTTGGCGGACACAAGTCGTCCCGCGATCGCGACCGCGGCGGAGAGCGCGCCATGCACTGTCGTGCCTTCCTGCCGCGCGCAATCCTTGAGGCTCGTCGTCAAATCCGATGTGAGACGCAGGCTTTTCACCGATGGGGGCGCACCGTCCGGCCGGCGATCGGTCGAGGATCCTCCATCGGAGCTGCCGTCCGGCCGCTCACGGGCGTCCGCGAGAGCGGCCGGCCCCGGGCCCGCGCCGAGCATCTCCTCCTGAGCAGGCAGCAAGGGAAGCGGCTCGAGCGCTTCGCCGGAGAGCGCGGCGAGCGTGTCCCGGATCGCGTAAGAAAGGGAAAGCCCATCGGCGACCGAGTGGTGAGCGGCCAGGATGAAACCCGTGTCCCGACCGTCGTCGATCAAGACGGCGCGAATGAGCGGCGCCCGGCTCGGGTCGAAAGGCGTCGCCAATTCTTCGCCGACCTCGCTCTCCCAGCGGGTCTTTGGATCTCCCTCGACGATCCGAAGCGGGATTGGCGCGGCATCCTCCCGACGGAACCGAGGGACGGAAGCCGGGCTTCCCTCGATGCGGACCGAGAGGATCGGGTGGCGCGCTTGGACGCGGTCCAGCGCATCCCGCCAATCGCCAGGGCTCGCCGTGCCGGCAATCTGCGCCGTCACGGCAAAATGCACCGAGCGCCACCAGAACAGGTGCTCGAGCGCTCCCAGAGGGCGGCAAATATAGGACGCCTTTGCCGTGACTCGATTGATGTCGCCACTCCCGAGCAATCCCTCTCGCAGCCTTGCCATGCCAGACCTCCTCATGCCGATCGTTGCGCGCTGCTCACGGCATAGGACGCGGCAAACCGTTGCTCGATCGCCAGCTCGAAATCCGCTCAGTTTCTGCTCTGTGCCCGGGAGCACTCTGCTGGTGAGCGTCCGCGTTCGATTCATAACCGCCGCTGAAGCTTGTCGCGCTCCTTCCGACAGAGGACGCCGGCCTTCGCGAAAAAATCCGCGAGGACCTCGAGCTCCTTCTCCGAGTAGCCGGAGACCAGGGCCTCCATGGCCTGGGCCAGCGATTGGAAGATCGCCGGCAGCCTCCGCATCGCCCCTTTCGAGAGAGCGACGATCGTACCGCGCCGGTCCGTGGGATGCGGCCGGCGCACGACGAGCCGGGCTTGCTCCAGACGATCGATCATCGCGGTGGCGGCGCCCGTGCTGAGACCCGTGTGCTGCGCCAGCTCCGAGGGGCTGGCCGAGCCCTTGAGCGTCAGGATGTCGAGGCATTTCACGTCGGTGACGTTGACGCCCAGACGCTGACCGACCGCCCGGTGAAACAGCACGGCCC
>DATMMM010000124.1:0-2517 GCA_035569735.1 Allostellaceae bacterium
CAGCGCGGGTCCTTGTCGAGGATGGCCTTCTGGTAGATCCAGGTGAAGGGATCGGCGAGCGCCGGCAGGAACGCGCCGGTGGCGAATTTCAGGCGGAACACCACGGTGGTCGGGTCGGGCGCCTCGACCTTGTCGACCATGGAGTAATAGCTCTCGCGTGCGCTCGAGACGCCTTCCGGCGGGTGGATGATTGCCCGCCAGCTCGCCGCCACGTCGTCGGCGGTGAGCGGCGTGCCGTCGTGGAACCTCACGCCCTCGCGGATCTTGAACGTATAGGTCTTGCCGTCATCGGCCGGCGTCGGCATCGCGGTGCACAGATCGCAGACGAAGTCGGTGGTCGAGGACGGATCCTTGGGATCGACGCGGATCAGCACGCTGTAGAACGGTGCCACCGAATGCACGGTCGCGAAGGTGGTCTCGCGGTGGCCGTCGAAGCTCGGCGGCGCGTCCGCCGGGATCATGTACGTGAGTATCCCACCGCGCTTCGGGGCGTCGGCGGCCCCCGGGACGGCCGTGCTCGCGACGCAAAGAACAGCGGCGAGACCGGCTGCCGCCAATCCTGATTTCCTGATCATTGCTTCCCTCCGCTTATTGTTGGATGACTCGGTGAAGTCATTCTCTGGAACGTTTTTCGGGGAAGCGCGCCGCGGTTCACCGGGGAAACGCCACGGCTCGATGGAATCTAATGTACCTCGCTGCAAGCCACCCAGTGGCCGGCTCGCACCTCGCGCAGCTCCGGACGGACCCGGCTGCAGCTTTCGACCGCGATCGGGCAACGCGGATGAAACGCGCAGCCCGGCGGCGGGTTGATCGGGCTCGGCACCTCCCCCTTCACGGGTCGGAACCTGCGGCCGGCTTCCACGCTCGGATCCGGCACCGGCACCGAGTCGAGGAGTGCCCGCGTGTAGGGATGGAGCGCGTTGTCGAACAGCTCGTCGCAATCCGCCAGCTCGACGATGCGGCCGAGATACATCACGGCGACGCGCTGACAGAGATGCCGCACCACCGAGAGGTCGTGGGCGATGAACAGGTAGGTGAGGCCGAAGCGCCGGCGCAGATCCTCGAGCAGGTTGACGATCTGCGCCTGGATCGACACGTCGAGGGCGGACACGGCCTCGTCGCAGATGATGAATTCGGGATTGAGCGAGAGCGCGCGCGCGATTCCGACCCGCTGGCGCTGGCCGCCCGACATCTCGTGCGGATAGCGATCGGCAAAGTTCGGATTGAGGCCGCAGATCGCGAGCAGCTCGCGCATCCGCGCCGCGCGGCGCGCCGCATCGGGCTCGATGGCGTGCACCTTCATCGGCTCGGCGATGATGTCGCCGACCTTCATGCGCGGATTGAGCGAGCTGTATGGATCCTGGAAGATGACCTGGATGCGGCGCCGCAGCGCCAGGAGCTGCTTGTGCTTGAGCCCGGTGAGGTCGACGCCGTCATAGACGATCTCGCCGGCGGTCGGCCGCTCGAGCAGCAGGATGCACCGGCCGGTCGTCGTCTTGCCGCAACCACTTTCGCCGACCAACCCCAGCGTCTCCCCGCGGCGAAGCGTGAAGTCGACGCCGTCGACGGCCCTCACCTCGCCGACCATGCGGCGCGCGAGGATGCCCTCGGTGACAGCGAAGTGTTTCCGCAGCCCCTTCACCTCAAGGAGCGTCGGAGCGTCGGTTGCGAGCGCCGTCATGCCACCGCTCCGGCCGTGGCGTTGAAATCGTGGGCGCGCAGGCACGCGGAAAGTTGGCCCGCCGGTCCTGCCGGCGCGAGCGGCGGCCGCGCCTTGGCACAGGCGTCGACCGCGAAGCGGCAGCGCGGGCGGAACGCACAGCCCTGGTCGAGGCGCGTGAGGTCGGGGGGCTGGCCGTCCACCGGGTCGAGGCGCGCCTGGCGCGGGCGATCGAGCCGCGGCACCGAGCGCAGCAGTGCCATCGTGTAGGGATGGCGCGGGTCGTGATAGATCGCCGCCGCCGGGCCGCTCTCCACGATGCGGCCCGCATACATCACGTTGACCCGCTTGGCGTAGCGCGCCACCACCCCGAGATTGTGCGTGATGATGATGAGCGCCACGTTGAGCCGGCGCGTCAGCCCGTTCATCAGCTCGAGTATCTGCGCCTGGATGGTCACGTCGAGCGCGGTCGTCGGTTCGTCCGCGATGACGAGCTTGGGATCGCAGGCGATCGCGATCGCGATCATGACGCGCTGGCGCGTGCCGCCCGAGAGCTGGTGCGGATACTGTTTGAGGCGGCGGGTCGGATCGGCGATGCCGACCAGTCCGAGGAGCTCGATGGCGCGCTGGTGCGCCGCAGCGCTATCGGCCCGGCGGTGCTGCTCGACCGTCTCGGTGATCTGCCGGCCGATCGTGAGAACGGGATTCAACGACGTCATCGGCTCCTGGAAGACCATGCCGATATCGCCGCCCCGAACTTCACGCATTTGCGCGTCCGGGAGCTGCATGAGGTCGCGGCCGGCGAAGAGAACCTCGCCGCGCGTGATCCGGCCGGGCGGATCCGGGATCAGGCGCAG
>DATMMM010000125.1:0-2889 GCA_035569735.1 Allostellaceae bacterium
AGAGGAGTGGCCTGCGCTCAAGGAGCGCATCATCGAGCGCCTGACCGGCCGCACCGAGACGAGCGAGCGCCTGCACCGCGGCGACGGCTCGATCCTGCAAGCCTCGATCGTACCCCTGCCGGACGGCAATATTCTCTTGAGCTACCTCGATGTCACCGACTCCACGCGCGTCGAGCGCGCGCTACGCGAGCGCAACGAGGCGCTGGAGACCGCGGGCCGGCTCAAGAGCGAATTCATCGCCAATGTCTCCTACGAGCTGCGCACGCCCTTGAACGCCATCATCGGCTTCGCCGAGATCCTCGCGAACCAGTATTTCGGCGAGCTCAACCCGCGCCAGCTCGATTACAGCCGCGGCATCCTCGACAGCTCGCATCGCCTGATGTCGCTGATCAACGACATCCTTGACCTCGCCACGATCGAGGCCGGCTACATGACGCTCGAGACCCAGCAGATCGACATTCACGCCATGATGTCGGGCGTGCTGGCGCTCTCGCGCGAGCGCGCGCGCAACAAGAACCTAGCGCTCAATTTCGACTGCCCGACCGATATCGGCAGCCTCACGGGAGACGAGCGGCGCCTGCGGCAAGCGCTCTTCAACCTGATCTCCAACGCGATCAACTTCACGCCGGCCGGCGGCAGCGTCACGCTGAGCGCGCGGCGGACCGACGGCGAGGTCGCCTTGGCGGTGATCGACACCGGGGTCGGCGTGCCACAGCAGGATCAGGCGCGTATCTTCGAGAAGTTCGAGCGCGGCAGTCCGCTCGCGCGGCAATCGGGGCCCGGGCTCGGCCTGTCGCTGGTCAAGAGCTTCATCGAGCTGCACGGCGGCCGCGTGGAGCTGACCTCGAGCCCCGGCAGCGGCACCACCGTCACCTGCTACCTCGCCGCCGGCGCCGCGGAACCCGCCCAGGCGCCCCTGGCTTCGACCGGAAGCTGAGCGGCGCCCCTTAGCTTCTGCCGGGCACGCCCTTGGTGGTCGAATACTCGAAGTGCAGAGCCTCGCCGGGGTGCACCAGCGGGTAGATAGCGTGCGCCGCCTGCGCCGCCTCCGCGAAGCCCGAGAGGATGAGCTTGAGCTTGCCCGGATATGTCGCGATATCGCCGATCGCGAAGATGCCGGGCACCGAGGTGGCGCAGGTCGCGGGTGCCACCGCGATGTGGTTGCGGTCGAGGTTCAGGCCCCATTCCGCGATCGCGCCCAGGTTCATCGAGAGCCCGAAGAACGGCAGCAGGCAGTCCGCCTCGAGCGCGCGGCTCTTGCCGTCGAGATCCGCCACCAACACGCCGCTGAGCGCGCCGTCCGCGCCCTCGAGGCCCGCGAGCTGGTAGGGAAAGACCAGCTCGATCCGGCCGCTTTGCGCGAGCGCCTCGAGCCGCGCCGACGATTCGGGTGCTGCCCGGAACTTCGCGCGCCGGTGCACCACCATCACGCGCTCGGCGACCTCGGCGAGCGAGATCGCCCAATCCACCGCCGAGTCGCCGCCGCCCGCGATCACCACCCGCTTGCCACGGAAGTCCTCGCGGCGCTTGACCAGATAGAAGACGCTCTTGCCCTCATAGGTCTCGATGCCTGGGAGCGGCGGGCGGTGGGGCCCGAAGGCGCCGACGCCTGCCGCCACGATCACCGCTTTCGCCTTGACCGAGACGCCGGCGGCGGTGGTGAGGCGGAAGCCGCCGTCGAGCGCCGACAATCCCGTGACCGCGGCGCCGAGGTGATAGACCGGCTGAAAGGGTGCCGCTTGCTCCGCGAGCTTCTCCACCAGCGCCAGCGCCTCGATCTTGGGGTAGCCGGGGACGTCATAGATCGGCTTCTCCGGATAGAGCGCGGTGCATTGCCCGCCCGGCAGGTCGAGAGCGTCGAACACATGCGTGCGCATCTTCAGCATGCCGCACTCGAATACCGCGAACAGCCCGACCGGACCCGCGCCCACGATCGCCACGTCGGTCTCGCCCATCACCTGATCCCCGCCGCTCGAAGCGGGCCGCAGAATGACGGCTGGGCGATGCCGGCGCAACCCCACCGGGGTTGCGATTTTCGGTCCGGAGGGACTAAAAGGGCTGCGTGACCACCGCACTCGGCCATGCCGCACTTTCGCTGGATCTCCCTTCCGAATCCGCCACCGCCGCGCTGGCGGCCCGCATCGCCGGATTGGCGCAGGCGGGCGACGTGATCGCGCTCCGCGGCGAGCTCGGCAGCGGCAAGACCAGCTTCGCCCGCGGCTTCATCCGTGCCCGCGGCCACGCCGACGAGGAGGTGCCGAGCCCGACCTTCACCCTGGTCGAGGTCTACGAATTCCCGCTGGGCACGCCCGCGGTCTGGCATTTCGATCTCTATCGCCTGGCCAAGAGCGAGGATGTCTACGAGCTCGGATTCGAGGAGGCGCTCGGCGGCGCCATCCTGCTGATCGAATGGCCGGAGCGGCTGGGCTCGTTGCTGCCGCGCGAGCGCCTCGATGTCGACCTCTCGGCGGGATCGTCGGCGACGGCTCGCCGCGTCCGCCTCTGCGGCGGTCGAGGCTGGACGCGCCGCCTCGCGCGTTTGGGGGCCTCATGAGCGATCGCGCTGAGCGCATCCGATCCTTTTTGACCCAAGCCGGCTGGGGCGATGTGCCGCGCCGGCCGCTCGCCGGCGACGCGTCCTTCCGCCGCTACGATCGCCTGGAGGCGCCGGGGCGCCGTGCCGTGCTGATGGACGCGCCGCCGCCTCAGGAAGATGTTCGGCCGTTTCTCAAAGTCGCCCGGTTGCTGAAGCAGCTCGATCTGAGCGCGCCGGAGATCCTGGCCGAGGACATCGAGGCGGGTCTGCTCCTGCTGGAGGATTTCGGCGACCGCACCTATACGAAGCTGCTGGCCGCGGGCGGCGACGAGGCCGCGCTCTATCGGCTCGCG
>DATMMM010000126.1:0-2241 GCA_035569735.1 Allostellaceae bacterium
GGTCCATAGATCGCGATCGCGACCGCAATATGCTCGAGTACCGTGGCGTGAGCCGCTATGTGGCGCTGCAGCTCGCTCTGGACGCCTTCAAGGTCCGTGAGATCACGCGCAAAGCCGAGGAGCTCGCCACTCGCGGCACCAGGAGCGTCGAGCCGCATCTCGATCAGCTCAAGCCAGCGGCGCGACCCGTTGACGACGACGTGCCGTTTCTCCGTGGCAGCCCCGCCCTCGTCGCGCGCTTTGCCGGCCAGCGCTTTGCCGACAGCGGCGCCCGCGAGCTCGCGCCCGTCGGAAACCACCTTGTCCGGCGCGGCATCAACGGCCGCGGCATAGGCGCGGTTGCAATCGACCAGCTGCAAATCCGATTCGCGCCGCCGCCAGATCGGAAGTGGCAGTGCATCGATCAGAGCGCGCAATGCGTCGCGCTCGCGCTCCACCCCGGCGCGAGCGCCCGCATCGGCGAACCACACCGCATCACCGAGGATTTCGCCCGCGGGAGATATGAGTCGCCGCCCCGATACGTCGAGCGAGCCGCCACCGTCGGCGAGGCTTGTGGCAATGTTGAAGCCCACACCTTCTTGGCGCAGCTTGGCAACGGCACGCTCGAGTGCCGTCCCCGAGCCCGCCCCGAGCCGCGCGGAGATTGCAGCGAAATCCTGCTTCGCAGAGCCCAATGCCGTGAGCACCCCCGGAGCGAAGCTCTCCTGCCCACCAACACCAAATAAATAGCGAGCTGTCGGCGCCGCGCCGAGCGCGGTTGTGCGCTCGGCCAGCATCGCGACGAGCTTCGCCCGCTCCGCCGCGGTTACGGCCAAACGCCGGACGAGGTAATAGATGACGAGCCCCGCGACGAGGGCTCCCGTCAGAACTAGCCCTAGGGTTAGGAGCACTACCGACCCCCGCGCTCAACGAACTCGCGGCGGATTATGGCGCGGTCCGGCGCTTTGCGCAGGAAAAAAGCGAGGGTCAGGCCAAGGTATTGAAATCATCGAGCAGGCTGGCGATGCGGCTATCGTCGAGTTGATCCATGATCGCGCTGGCGCGACGCGACGCCGCGACCAAGTCCATCGCGCGGATGCGTTGTTTGACACGTGCGATATTGGCAGGCGCCATCGAAAGCTCGGTGATGCCTAGCCCCAAGAGCAATGCGGTGTAGCGCGGGTCGCCTGCCATCTCGCCGCAAAGGCAAACCGGCTTCTTCGCGCGGAGCGCCGCCTGGACCGAAAACTGAATGAGGCGTAGCACAGCCGGGTGAAGCGGGTTGTAGAGATTGGCGACCGCTTCGTCGCCGCGATCGATTGCCAGGGTATATTGGATGAGATCATTGGTGCCGATGGAAAAGAAATCGGCTGCGGCCGCGAGCGCATCGGCCGCCAGTGCCGCGCCCGGAATCTCGATCATGACGCCGAGCGGCGGGAGCTGCGGCGGAAGACGCGTGCCACGCCGCTTCAAGCGCCGCACCACCTGCGCCAAGGCGTCGCGCACCTGCTTCAATTCGCCAACGCTCGAGATCATCGGCAAGAGAATGCGCACCGGACCGTGCACCGCGGCGCGCAGAATTGCCGCGAGCTGCGCGTCGAGCAAGCGGCGCTCCTTCAACGACAACCGGATCGCGCGCAGGCCCAGCGCCGGATTGGCAGAGTAAGCGGGAAGCATCTTCGCCAACGGCGCTGCCAGCTTGTCGCCGCCGATGTCGAGCGTGCGGATGGTGACCGTCTTACCGTCCATCCCGCGCACCAGAGCCGCATAGGCCTCGTATTGCTCGTCCTCGTCCGGCAGATCCTCGCGGTTCATGTAGAGAAATTCGGTGCGCAACAGGCCGATCCCCTCGGCGCCGGCCTCGTTCGCTTGATCGAGCTCGCGCGGTAGCTCGAGATTGGCCTGCAGCGTGATCTCGGCGCCGTCGCGCGTCACCGCCGGCAAGCGCCGCAAGCGATTGAGCTGCCGTGATTCGCGCGCAAGCTCCTCGCCCCTTGCCTCGTAGCGCGCGACCGTGGCCGGCGTCGGGTTGAGGATCACGGCGCCCTCGCCGCCATCGACGATCGCGATATCGCCGGTTTCGACTTGGTCGAGAAGCCCCGCGACGCCCAGCACGGCGGGCAAATTCAAGGCCCTTGCCATGATCGCGGTATGGCTCTCGGCGCCCCCGAGCACCGTCGTAAAGCCCGCGATGCGGCGCGGATCCATCAGTGCGGTATCGGCGGGCGAGAGCTCCTCGGCGAGGATCACCGTGCCTTCCGG
>DATMMM010000127.1:0-3689 GCA_035569735.1 Allostellaceae bacterium
TGTAGGCTACGGCGCGGTTGAGGTGTCTGTGCACCACCTGTAGGCTCGCGGCTCTCTCCGGTGCCATGCGCGGACTTTAGAAATTCTCCGCGAACGCATCCCTATACCCCCCAAGCGCGGGAGAGGGACAAGTTAGCGCTCAGCGTGAATAGCCCCTCTCCCGTGAAACGGGAGAGGGAGGGACCCGCCGCGAAGCGGTGGGAGGGTGAGGGTGGCGAGGGCGCCCGCTACGGCGTCAGCACGGCGCGGCCGATCACTTCGCCCTTGCGCAGGCTCTCGAGCGTGGCGCTTGCGGTGTGGAAGGGGTGGCGGGTCACCGGCATCGGGGGCACCTTGCCGGCCTTCACCAGCGTCATCAGCTCCTTGAGCTCGCCGAGGCTGCCGACATAGGAGCCTTGGATCGCGATCGCGCGCCACGGCAGGAACAGCGTCGAGAGCGTGATGTCGCCGCCGAACAGGCCCACGATGATGTAGCGGCCGCCCTTGGCGAGCGCGTCGATGCCGAGCCGGGCGGTGGTGCCGGAGCCCACGAAGTCGATCACGCCGTAGGCGCCGCCCTTGGTGGCGGCCTGGAGCTGCTTCACCGCATCGCCCGCCGCACCGTCGATGGCCGCGAGCGCGCCGGTCTTGAGCGCGGCCTCGCGCTTGCGGGCGTCGATGTCGACGGAGATCGCGCCGTGGCCGCCCATCGCCTTCAAGATGGTGATCGCCATTAACCCGAGCCCGCCGGCGCCGATCAGCACCACCGGCTCGCTCGCGCGCACGGCCGGGTCGATCTTCTTGAGCGCGCCATAAGTGGTGACGCCGGAGCACGCATAGGGTGCGGCCTGCTCGGGCGTGAGCTTGCCGTAATCGACGAGATATCGGGGATGCGGCACCAGCACGTGGTCGCCGTAGCCGCCGGGCTTGTGCACGCCGAGGAAGCGGGGCTTGAGGCAGAGCTGCTCCTCGCCCTTGCGGCAGACCACGCAATCCCCGCAGCCGATCCAGGGATGCACGAGGCGGCGGTCGCCCACCTTGACGCCCTCGGCCTCGGGCCCGAGCGCCACCACTTCGCCGACGATCTCGTGGCCCATGGTGAAGGGCGGCGTCATGCCGCGATCCCGCACGGCGAGCTTCTTGCCGCCGCCGAGGTCGTACTCGCCCTCCCAGATGTGGATGTCGCTGTGGCAGACGCCGGCGGCGAGCGTGCGCACCAGCACCTCGCTGCCCGCGGGCTTGGGCGTCGGACGCTCGGTGAGCTGCAAGGGAGCGCGGAAGTCGACGACGTCGTAGCTCTTCATGGGGCACCCCGCCTTTCCTGAGCGCGCTGGATCGCGCGAAGCTTAGGCGAGCGGAGCGGGCTTGCCAACGGCCGGCAGGGTGACATCGGCGGGGGTCCGCGCTATAAGCCGCCCGTCGCGATCATCAGCCGCGGACTCATGGCCGTCCTCGTCACCGGCGTCGCCGGGTTCATCGGATTTCACGTGGGCGTGGCGCTCGCGCGCGCCGGCGAGCGCGTGCTCGGCGTCGACAACCTCAGCCCCTATTACGACGTGCGTCTCAAGGAGGCGCGGCTCGCGGAGCTGCGGACGCTCCCCGGCTTTGCCTTCGAGCGCCTCGACATCGCCGAGCGTGGCGCGCTCGCGCGCCTGATGGCGCAGCATCGCGACATCGACCGCGTGGTGCATCTGGCGGCGCAGGCGGGCGTGCGCTACTCGCTGATCGAGCCGCGCGCCTATGTGAGCGCCAATCTCGCGGGGCACATCGAGGTGCTGGAGGCCTGCCGCGGCATCGCCGGCCTCAAGCACCTGGTCTACGCGAGCTCGTCCTCGGTCTATGGCGGCAACACCAAGCTGCCGTTCTCGGAGACCGATCCCGTCGACACGCCGCAATCGCTCTACGCCGCCACCAAGAAGGCGGACGAGCTGATGTCGCATTGCTACGCGCATCTCTACCGCCTTCCCGCGACGGGGCTGCGCTTCTTCACGGTCTACGGGCCCTGGGGGCGGCCCGACATGGCGGCCTGGCTCTTCACCCGGGCGATCCTCGCGGGCGAGCCGATCAAGCTCTTCAATCACGGCAAGATGCGGCGCGATTTCACCTACATCGACGACATCGTGGCGGGCGTGCTCGCCTGCCTCGCCAAGCCCCCCGCCGACAGCGCCGCCGCGCCGCCGCACCGGATCTACAACCTCGGCAACCACCGGAGCGAGGAGCTCGAGCGCTTCGTGGGCGTGCTCGAGCGCGCGCTCGGGCACCCCGCGCGCCGCGAGCTGGTGCCGATGCAGCCCGGCGATGTGCCCGCGACCTATGCCGATATCGCGGCGGCCTCGCGCGACTTCGGCTTCCAGCCCAAGACCACGATCGACGAGGGCCTGCCGAAATTCGTCGCGTGGTACCGCGGGTATCACGGGGTGTGATCGGGCCGCCGTTGCGGTAGCATCGGAGGTCGCATCATCGTTCCTTGGGAGGGACCCCATGTTCGTTCGCAGCGTCGAGGACCGGCAGAAGGCCGGCATGGTCAAGTCGCTGGTCAACAACACGACGCAGTCCGCGCGATTCCTGACCGCGGCGGACGGCTTGGGCTTCTCCTACAACGAGAACCGGATCGGCAACGGCTCGGATATCAATCTCTGGTACAAGCACCATTGGGAGGCGAACTACATCGTCTCCGGCAAGGGCGAGGTGACCGACCTCACGAGCGGCCAGACATGGACGCTGGGGCCAGGCGTCCTCTATGTGGTCGGCCCGAACGACCGGCATCGCTTCCACATCACCGGCGCCGAGCATCACATCAGCGTCTTCTGCCCGCCGCTCAAAGGCGACGAGGGGCACGATGCCGACGGCGCCTACGCCGCGAGTGGCCCGGTACCGAAGACGAGCCAGCGCATGTTCGTGAAGCGCGCGGACGAGATGCGCGCCCAGGGCCAGGAGCTGGTGGTCGCGAACGGCAAGGCGCGCACCATCCGGATGCTGACCCAGGCGGACGACGTGGGGTTCGGCCTCTCCGACGTGCATTTCGAGGCCGGCGCCGAGGCGGTGCTCTGGTACAAGCACCATTGGGAAGCGAACCACATCCTCGCCGGCACCTGCGAGGTGACGGACCTCACGACCAAGGAGGCGTGGCAGCTGACGCCCGGCATGGCCTACTACGTCGGGCCCAAGGACCGGCACAAGCTGCGCGCGATCACGGACGTGCATCTCTTGAGTGTCTTCTGCCCGCCGCTCAAAGGCGACGAGCAGCACGACGCCGACGGCTCGCTCCCGCCCACCGGCCCCGTTCCGCCGGGCCCGGCCCGTGCATAATGCCCTTGACGGCTTCTGCCACTGACGGAGATGCCTCCGCGCCATGAAGTGCTCCCCGGCGAGATGATTCGTGGCGCGCTCACGGTGCTGTGAGGGCAACACGCCCAGCTAGCAACTCTTCTGGGAGATCGCCCGGTGGGTGTAGTTTCTCCATATGTTCCGAGCCATGTTTTTTGGTTTGATTCTGTCTTTCACGGCGCTCTCGGCCTGCGAACACGGTGATCCAAACTCGAAGTCACATACTGATCCAAACTCAAGTCCCTATGATGGAGCAAATATGCAAGGCGCTCATTAGGGCGGTGAGGACCACAGTGGGGGGTTCGCTGCCGAGTTGGAGCGAATGGCATCGCTGAGCTCTCGCGGTGAGGCACGGCACGAGAGGCGGTCCCGGGATCAGGGCC
>DATMMM010000128.1:0-2066 GCA_035569735.1 Allostellaceae bacterium
GATTCTTCGGCCTGCTGCTGGGCACGCCGGGGAGCCTGCGGGCCGAAACGGCGGCGACGCGACGCGCGCGCGAGCTGCTCGCCCTCATGGAGATTGCGCACGTCGCCGACCATCTTGCGGTGGAGCTTTCGAGCGGACAGCGGCGCATGGTCGAGATCGTCCGGGCGCTCGCGACCGATCCGCCGCTGCTCCTGCTCGACGAGCCGGCGGTCGGCCTCGCTCCGCCCATGCGCGAGAAGCTCGGAGGCATCATCCGACGCCTGGCGAAGGAGCGCGACATCGGCATCGTGCTCATCGAGCACGCCATCGAGCTGGTGATGAATATTTCCGACCGCGTGATCGTGCTCAACTATGGCAAGAAGGTCGCGGATGCGGCGCCCGCTGAGGTGCGCGCGGACAAGAACGTGCTGGAGGCCTATCTCGGCCATGCCTGACACCCTGCTCGCAGCGACCGGCGTTGAGGCCGGCTATTCGAGCCAGCAGATCCTGTTCGGTGTCGACTTCGCCGTGGCGGCGGGGGAGGTGGTAGCCTTGCTGGGCGCCAACGGCAGCGGCAAGTCCACCGCCCTCAACACCGTGAGCGGATTCGTGCGGCCTTGGGCGGGCTCGATCCGGTTTTCTGGCGCCGATCTCGCGGGCATGCCGGCCCACGAGATCTTTCGCCGCGGCATTATCCAGGTCTCACAGACGCGCGACCTGTTCCCGGACATGTCGGTCGAGGACAATCTTCGCCTGGGCGCTCGGGTACGGCGTGGCGACGAGGCAACTCTGCTGGACGGCGTTTACGCGTCCTTCCCGCGCCTGGCCGAGCGACGGCGGCAGCCGGTCAGCCTGATGTCAGGCGGCGAGCAGCAGATGGTCGCGATCGGGCGGGCGCTGATGGGGCGGCCGGAGCTTCTGCTCCTGGACGAGCCCTCGGGCGGTCTGGCGCCCGCCTTCGTCGAGGAGATCGCGGGCATCGTGGCCGCGCTCAAGGCGCGCGGCGTCACCATGATGCTGGTCGAGCAGAACATCCGGCTGGCGCTTGCGGTCGCGGACCGGTTTCTGATCCTGCGCGACGGCCGCGTATCCCAGCGTCACGACCTCCGCGCGGGCAACGTCTCGGAAGCGGATATCGTCCGAAGCATATATCTCTGAGAATCTCTACTTCCCGGGATAGGCCTTCAGCGTGCAGCAGCCGCGCTTCCCGGGTTTCCAGGTGTCGCACGCGAATCGGAACCCGGCGCCTTCGAACTTGCCGTAGTCGATCGCAGAGCCGATCTCGCACATCTTCGCCACCTCGGCATCGGAGAGCCCATAAGCCTGCCAGGCTTCCTTGAGCGGACAGGTCGTGTTGAGAACCTCGAACCCCGTGTCGTCGAGGCGCTTCACCTCGGGATTGAAGAGCTTGCCGCCGCCGGCGGAGTGTGCGACGTGGTGCTCGCCGAGCGCCTTGATGCGATCGGGCGCGAATTGCTTGATGTCGGCGGCCATCTCCTGGCCGCGGCGGTAGATCGCCGCGCGCATGACCTTGGTGGCCTCGGCCTCGCCGTGCGCTTTGCGCAGCTCGTCGAAGATCAAATAGTAGAGGATCGCCCGATTGGCATTCGCGGCGCGGAGCTCCTCCTCGAGATCTTCCTGCGTCATGGTCAATATCCCCTAGGCTCTGGCCTTTAGGACGTAGCTCACGGACCAGCCTAGTGAGCCTACCGCTTCGCCGCAACCGCGGGTAAGCGGCGGGAGCGCGGTCTGACTCGTGTCTTGTTTGTGCTTTGCAATCTCCATGCTAGCTTTTCCGCGTGTGACCGCGGCATGACCATAGTCTCGCAGCGAGGGCGGGCGGCGCGCATCGCTCCGAGGAGGAGCACATTGGATGACCTACCGCGTGGGTGTCGACATCGGAGGCACCTTCACTGACCTTTGCGCCTTCAACGAGAAGACCAACGAGCTCCACACATTGAAGGTGCTGTCGACACCGGATCAGCCGGGTTCGGAGGTCATGGAGGGATTGCGTCAGCTCAGAGAGCGCTACGGCGTGTTGTCCGAGCGCATCACCTATTTCACGCACGGCACCACCGTGGGCGTGA
>DATMMM010000129.1:0-3319 GCA_035569735.1 Allostellaceae bacterium
GAGGCCCTGAGCAAAATCGGCGTTGCGGACGGGCTCGGGCGCGGTGCCGTTCATGGGGCCGCGCACGGTCTCGATCGCGATCGCGTGCAGGATCAGGCCCACGATGTCGTCGAGGTGGATCCAGGACATCCACTGACGGCCACTCCCCATGGGTCCGCCCAGGCCGCATTCGAAGGGCAGCAGGAGCCGCGACAGCATCCCGCCGCCGGCGCCCAGCACCACGCCGATCCGGAGCGTCACCACGCGCACGCCGTGGCGCTCGGCTTCGCCGGCGGCCGATTCCCACTGCACGCAGACCTCGCGGCCGAAGCAGGGCCGGCCCTCGCTCTCCTCGGTGAAGGTCGCCTCGGGATCGGTGCCGTAGATGCCGACGGCGGAGGCGCTCACGAGTACGGCGGGTTTCTTCTTCGCCTTCGCGATGAAGCGCACCACCGCCTCGGTGGTCTGAAGCCGGCTCTCGAGGATCCGGCGCTTGCGCGCTGGCGTCCAGCGGCCCGACGCCACCGGCTCGCCCGCGAGGTTGACGACGGCGTCGAAGGGTGTGTCGCGGCCGAGGGTCTGCAGGTTCTCGATGAGGGTGACGCGTCCGCGGAATTTTCTTCCCTTTCGTGGATCGCGGGTCAGCACGGTGACGGCGTGGCCGGCATCCGCCAACGCCTCGGCGAGCCGCGTCCCCACGAAACCGGTGCCACCGGTGATCAGGATCGATTGCCGGCCCGGCAGCACTGAAGCGAGACAGGGGCCGGGCGCCTTCTCCTTTCGCCTCATGGCTCGCGCTCGCGTGCCGTCGCGGACAGCGTCGACCAGCGCGCCCGCGCCGATGCCGGTCGCGATCCAGGACCAGAGGCCGTGGCTCGCCGGCACCACCGCGGTCGGCAGCGCGGCCCAGCGCAGGAACTCCGGCAGCAGCACCGCGAGGATCACGCCGAAGTTGATCGCGAGCAGCGTGTGGGTGATCCGCTCGGTCGCGGGAAGATCGCGGGTCCGGTCCTCCGTCACGAAATCGAGCAGGGTCACCAGGATTTCCGCGGCTATGATCGCCGCGAAGCCCACGGCCCAGGCGCCGTGCCACTCGCCCCAGGCGAAAGCCAGGTAGAGCGCCGCATAGAAGCCGTTGCGCAGGGTGTGAATGGCGAGCTCGCGCGCGGCGCCTATGCGCCAGGCGAGCCGCTCCGTGATCTCGTGGTGATAGATCGCATCGAAGGCGCCCATGGCGCCCTGGACGGTCATGAGCATGAGCACGCGGTCCATGGCATCAGCTCCTTTGCGATGAGAAGACGCCGTCCTGGAAGAAGGTCTCGCCGAGCAGCGGATGGACGACGGAAATGACGAAGCGGAAGCGGCCTCGGCCCTCGTCGCGGTGGACGACGGTGAGCGCGCCCGGCGTCAGCCAGTCCGGCAGCGCCAGGCGCCAGCGTCCGAGCGCGCAGAAATATCCTGTGCTGCGGAAATGCAGCGCGCCCGCGCGCTCGGAAAGGCGAAGCCACATGCCGATGCCGCCGCCCACGCATTCGATGAGGCCCTCAGCATCGGTCGCTTTCTTGACCGAGACGCAGGTGACGGCGCGCCGGCCCGGAAACCGATAAAGACGCCGCCACACCACGCCCACTCCGTCGCAGTCGAGCGAAAGGGTCACCGTCACGGGCACGTGGGTGCCGCGATGGGGTGCCAGCGGCGTACCGATGAGGCGGCAGAGCTGCGCCATCACCCAGCCGAGGCGCGAGCTCCGCACCACCAGCATCTCACCGACGTAGCGGATCTCGGCGCCAAGGGCAGGCTTCCAGCGGAACCGCTCGCGAATTGCCGGAGCGAGGCGGCGCCAGGCGAGCTCGCCCAAGAGCTGCTCGAAACTGGGGTCGGGCGCGAGGTCGTGGCGCGGGCTTGGCGAGGAGAGGATCGTCGCGGTCGCTGACATCTTGGCCTCCTCGTTCCGAAAGTTCTGTAGATACAGAAGCTTTACGGCAAAAAATTTAGGCGGCGTCGCGCTGCTTGCGGCCGACGAAGCGGGCGACCTTGCCGCCCATCTTCATCAGCGTCACCAGCGTGGATTTCGGCAGCTTGCTCATCTGGCCGTACCAGTCGGCGAGCGTCTCGATGAAGGTCAGCATCCGGCCGATGCGCTCCTTGACCTCGGGCGCGATTTCCTTGTCCTCCTCGGCCTCGAGCATGCATTGGCGCAGCATGGTGAGGGTCGGATCGATCTCCCGGCGCTTCCTTTCCTCGATGATGGTGAGCAGCAGGTCCCAGAGGTCCTTCTTGGCCTCGAAGTGGTCGCGCCGGTCGCCCATGAGGTGGGTGAGCGACACCAAGCCCCAGCCCTGCAGCTCCTTGAGACTGGTGCTGACGTTGGAGCGCGCGAGGCCCAACGTGTCCGCGATCTCCTCGGCGGTGATCGGCTGAGACGAGAGGTAAAGCAGGGCATGAATCTGCGCGACCGAGCGATTGACGCCCCAGCGCTGGCCCATCTCGCCCCAGTGCAAGACGTAGCGCTCCATGATCGCCGTCAGCCTCATGTTGTCTCCAATTTCTGTACGTACAGAAATATCGGACAGAAGCGCCCCGTTGTCAAGAGCGCCCGGGATCGGCGGCCCGTGCTAGCGTTTCCCCATGATCCTCGACCGCGTCACCATCACCGGCGCCGACGACCGCACCGATCCTGCCGAGCTCGCCCGGCTGAGCCGGCGCTACCCCTTCGTCGAATGGGGCGTCTTGATCGCGGAAGACGAGGCCGGTGCGCCCCGCCGTCCGAGCCCGGCGTGGCGGCAGCGCCTGGCGGAGATCGGCGCCGGAGCCGCACCGAGCCTGCGCCTCTCCGCGCACCTCGAGGGCTCGCTCTCGCGGCGCGCCATGCTCGAGGGCAGCGACGAGTTCTTCACCGGCCCCTACCACGCCGGGATTTTCAAGCGCATCCAGCTCAATGGATTCAGCTCGGTCGCCGAGAGGGCGCCCTGCCCGGTGATCAGGCGCCACCCGACGCACGACTTCATCTTCCAGGTCGAGAGCGATGAGGCCTATGCCGCCGCCCAGCGCCACGGCGCCTCGCGCGCCTTAAATGTCGGCGTGCTCTTCGATAAATCCGCCGGCAAGGGCGAGACGCCCGACCGCTGGCCGGAGCCGCGGGCCGACCTCCATACCGGCTTCGCGGGCGGTATCGCGCCGGGCAAGGTCGATGCGGTCTGCGAGGCGATCCAGGGATATCCCTTCGCGCCCTTCTGGATCGACATGGAGGCCAATATCCGCACCGGCGACGTCCTCGACCTCGCGAAGGTCGAGCGCGTTCTCCAGGAAGCGCAGCGCTGGGTGCGCTGAGCGGGCCTAG
>DATMMM010000130.1:0-4295 GCA_035569735.1 Allostellaceae bacterium
CTGGTCAACTGGGACCCGGGCCTGCACACCGCGATCTCCGACCTCGAGGTGGAGAACCGCGAGACCAGGGGCCATCTCTGGCATTTCAAATATCCGATCGAAGGCGCCGAGGGTGCGTTCATCGTGGTCGCGACCACGCGCCCCGAGACCATGCTCGGCGACACCGGTGTGGCCGTGCACCCCGAGGACGAGCGCTACCGGCATCTCGTGGGCAAGCACGCGATCCTGCCGCTGGTGGGGCGCCGGATTCCGATCGTGGCCGACGAGTACGCCGATCCAGCGACCGGCAGCGGCGCGGTCAAGATCACGCCGGCGCATGACTTCAACGATTTCCAGGTGGGCCGGCGGCACAAGCTCGAGCTCATCAACGTGCTCGACGCCGACGCGCATTTGAACGATGCGGCGCCCGAAGCCTATCGCGGCCTCGACCGCTTCGCCGCCAGGAAGCGCGCGGTCGCCGACATGGAAGCGCTCGGTCTTATCGAGAAGGTCGAGGACCACGTCCACATGGTGCCGCACGGCGACCGCTCGAGCGCCGTCATCGAGCCCTGGCTCTCCGACCAATGGTACTGCGACGCCAAGACGCTGGCGGAGGAGCCGATCAAGGCGGTGGAGACCGGCCGCACGGTCTTCGTGCCAAAGAGCTGGGAGAACACCTTCTTCGAGTGGATGCGCAACATCCAGCCCTGGAACATCTCGCGCCAGCTCTGGTGGGGGCACCAGATCCCCGCGTGGTACGGGCCCGACGGCACGATCTTTGTCGAGGAGACCGAGGCGGAAGCGCAGGCAGCGGCGGCGAAGCACTACGGCCGGTCCACCGAGCTCCGGCGCGATCCCGACGTGCTCGACACCTGGTTCTCCTCGGCGCTGTTCCCGTTCTCCACCTTGGGCTGGCCCGAGCAGACGAAGGAGCTCAAGCGCTACTATCCCGGCGACGTGCTGGTGACCGGCTTCGACATCATCTTCTTCTGGGTCGCGCGCATGATGATGATGGGTCACTATTTCATGCGCGACGTGCCGTTCCGCACGGTCTACATCCATGCGCTCGTGCGCGACGAGCGCGGCCAGAAGATGTCGAAGTCCAAGGGCAACATCATCGATCCCCTGGACTTGATCGAGCGTTACGGCTGCGACGCGCTGCGCTTCACGCTGACAGCACTTGCCGCCCAAGGCCGCGACATCAAGCTCTCGGAATCCCGCGTCGAGGGTTATCGCAACTTCACGACCAAGCTCTGGAACGCGGCGCGGTTCGGCGAGATGAACGAGTGCCGGCTGGTGCCGGGCTTCAAGCCGAACGAGTGCAGGCTCACGCTCAACCGCTGGATCGTCGGCGCCCTCGCCGAGACCGGCGCGCGCATCGGCGCGGCGCTCGACGAATACAAGTTCAACGAGGCCGCGGGCGCGCTCTACCAGTTCACCTGGGGCACCTACTGTGACTGGTATCTGGAATTCGCGAAGCCCATCCTCGCCGGCACGGACGCCGCCGCCAAGGCGGAGACGCGCGCCACCACGGCCTGGGCGTTGGCGCAGATCGCGCATCTCCTGCACCCGATCGCGCCCTTCATCACGGAGGCCGTGTGGGAGCATCTCTCGGGCGGCGAGGGCGGGTTGCTGATCGCCGCGAAATGGCCGGACTATTCCGGGCTCGAGCGCGATGTCCAGGCGATCGCCGAGATGGACTGGGTGGTGGCGCTGATCGCGGCGATCAGGACCGTGCGGTCGGAAATGAATGTCCCGGCAGCGCAGGAGATCGTCGCCTATATGCGATCGGAGAACGCGCTGGTGCCCGGCCGGATCGAGAAGCATCACGACGCCATCAGGCGACTTGCCCGCCTCAAGAGCATCGAGAAGGCCGAGGGCGCCGGCTGGGAAAAGATCGCGGGGCAGGCCGTGCAGGTGACGGTCGAGGGTGCCACTCTATTCCTCGATCTCGCGAGCGCCATCGATCTCGGCAAGGAGCGGCAGCGGCTCGAGAAGGAGGCCAAGGCGATCGCGGGCGAGCTCGACAAGGTCGCGCGCAAGCTCGGCAACGAGCAGTTCCTCGCCAAGGCGAAGCCCGAGGTGGTCGACGAGCAGCGCGAGCGCCTCGCCGAGCACGAAGCCGCCCTCGCGCGCGTGCGCGCCGCCATGGCCCGGCTCGGCGCCGTTTAACTGAGATCGCAGGGCCTGGATGCCCCTCTCCGCGCGCGCCTTAACGCGGGGAGAGGGCATGTTGCTTTGCTGTTTTTCTAGCACCGCCGTGGCAACGAAAAGAGCAATCCTCATGCGCCGGCCCACGCATGGCCGTTTCGCGTCCTTTGCATTAAACTCGCAGTGACCGGTGGGGCAGCCGGTCTTTTGATCCCGCGCATGGAGGGGGGCCATGGATCTCGTCGCGCGCGCTAGGAAAATGCTGTCGGCGCCGAAAGACGAGTGGCCGGTGATCGCCCGCGAAAGCACCGGCACGGCGGAGCTCTATACCGGCTACGTCGCGCCCTTGGCGGCGATCGCGCCGGTCGCGGCGGTCCTCGGAAATCTGCTCTTCGGCGGACCTCTCAGCTTCAACAAGAGCATCGTGGTCGCGATCGTCCGATTCGCGATATCGCTGTTAAGCGTCTACGTGATCGGACGGATCGCGGCCAAGAGCGCGCCCGCTTTCGGCGGCAAGGACGACCTCGCTCAAGGCATCAAGCTCGTGGCCTACGCCTACACGGCCGCCTGGATCGCCGGCGTTTTCGCTCTGATCCCGGCGCTCGCGGTGCTCTCCATGGTCGGTGGCATCTACAGCCTCTACCTGCTCTATACCGGCACCTCCGTGATGATGGGCGTGCCGCAGGAGCGCGCGGTCGGCTACACCGCGGTGGTGATCCTGGTCGCCATCGCCGTCTATCTCTTGACCGGAATCGTCGTCGGCTCGGTCGTCGCCATCGTCACGGTCATGCGCTAGGGACTCTAGAGACCCGGCGCTACGAAATCCGGCCAGATGCCGCATTCGGCGGCAAGCGACAGCGCGTCGCGGCCGGCGCAGAAACCATCCTCCACCAGCATGGCGCGGCAGCCCGCGGCGCGCGCACCCAGTATGTCCGTGTGCAAGGTGTCGCCGACGCAGAGCACGCGCTCGGGCCTGACGCCCGCGAGGCGCGCCAGCGCCCTTTGATAAATGCCGCCTTCGGGTTTGCCGCAAAGGATCGGCGCAACCCCGGTCTCGTCCGCGATCCGGTGAGCGTAGTAGCCGGGCTCGGCGTTGAGCATGTGCCGATCGGGCGAGGCGATGTCGGGATTGCAGACGACGAGCGGGCGCGGACGGCGCATCAGGCTCTCTCGGAGCAGAGCCTGCTTCTGCTCCGACCAGCGGTCGGCCGAGAGAAACGCGATGGCGGGCACGCGCTCATAGGGCGCGGGATCGTCGCCCAGGATCGGCATCGCGCCGATGAGGGCCTGCATCGGTGCGGGAGGGTCGGCGATCAGCCCGGGGGGCGCATCGAGCGCCAGCCGCGCCAAGGTCTCCGGTAGGAGGTCGATGCCCGCGACGAGGTCCTCGGCGGCAAAATCGAAGCCGCGCCGGCGATGCTTTGCGACCGCCGAGGCCTTGTCTGCGCTCGCGTCGTTGCTGAGCACCAGGAGCGGCACGCCCGCGCTGCGCAACTCCTTGACCGCGGCGAGCGCGCCGGGGATCGGCACCTCGCCGAGGTTGAGCACGCCCCAGGCGTCGAGGATCACCGCATCGAAGCGGTCTCGGATCGCGCCGATGCCTGCGACGCGCTCGGGCCGCACGCGAGGCGACTTCGGCGGCAACCGAGGCTCGGCGCGGCGATACTCCCGCCAGGCATGCTCGAAGGTGATGAAGGGCACCTGGTGCTCCTAGAAAGTGCTCGCCCGCTCGCTCACCCCTTCTGCAAGGCGCATCGCCAGCAATCGAAGCACGTCAGGGTTTCGGCAGATCGTGGCATGGGCTCCCGTCACCTCGACGCTCGCGCATTCATCGGCAGTGGGCGCGCAGCTTTGCCAGGCGACCAAACCGTCTTCGCGCGTGTAGATCGCCAAAGCCGGCACCGATAACGGCCCCGAGATGCGCTCGGGGACTATCCTCGTGCTCTAGAAGCGCGCGCACAGATGGACCAAAGGCTCGATGGTGCTGGCTGTGGGCAGACGGAACGGACTCACGAGCGTGATGACCTTGCGAATATCCTTCGCGTGATCGCAGGCGAGGTCGCGCGCGAGCAGACCGCCCAGACTCACGCCGATAACGCTGATCGGACCGCCCTCCAGCCGCCGCAATTCCTTCAGCCGCCGGCGCAACTCGCCGAGGATCCGCG
>DATMMM010000131.1:0-4383 GCA_035569735.1 Allostellaceae bacterium
GCGTGTTCTCGACCACGGTGATGTCGCGCGCGGGGTCCATGCGCGTCGCCACCGCCCACATCACGTCCTTCCAGTCGCGGGCGTCGATGTCGTCGTCCACCACGATCACGAACTTGGTGTAGACGAACTGCCGCAGGAACGACCACACGCCCATCATCACTCGCTTGGCGTGGCCGGCGTAGGCCTTGCGCATCGCGACCACCGCGATCCGGTAGGAGCAGCCCTCGGGTGGCAGCCAGAAATCGACGATTTCCGGAAATTGCTGCTGGAGCAGCGGGATGAACACCTCGTTGAGCGCCTGGCCCAGCACGGAGGGCTCGTCGGGCGGCCGTCCCGTGAAGGTGGTGAGATAGATCGGATCGCGCCGCATCGTGATGGCGGAGATCCGGAACACCGGGAAGCGCTCGACCGAGTTGTAATAGCCGGTGTGGTCGCCGTAGGGGCCTTCCTCCGCGTATTCGTCGAGCGAGACGTGGCCCTCGAGCACGATCTCGGCCTCCGCCGGCACCTTGAGCGGCACGGTCTTGCAATCGACGAGCTCGACCTTCTTGCCGCGCAACAGCCCCGCGAACTGGTACTCCGAGAGGGTATCCGGCACCGGCGTCACCGCCGCCAGGATGGTGCCGGGATCGGCGCCGATCACCGCGGCGGCCGGCAACGGCTCCCGCTTCGCCTCGCTCCAGCGCTGGTGATGCTGCGCGCCGCCGCGGTGCTTGAGCCAGCGAATCAGCGTGCTGTCGCGCCCGGTCACCTGCATGCGATAGATGCCGAGGTTGTAATCGTCGGCGCGGCTCGCGCCTGGACCCTTGGTCACCACCAAGGGCCAGGTGATGAGCGGCGCGGGCTCGCCCGGCCAGCAGGTCTGGATCGGGAAGCGCGCGAGGTCGATCTCGGCGCCGCGCAGCACGATCTCCTGGCAGGGCGCCGAGCCGACCGTGCGCGGTTTCATCGCGAGCACGGTCTTGAGCAGCGGCAGCATCTCCAAAGCCTCGCGCCAGCCGCCCGGCGGCTCCGGCTGCTTCAAGAAGGCGAGGGTCTCGCCGATCTCGCGCAGCTGGTGCGGCTCGCGGTCCATGCCCCAGGCGACGCGCTCGACCGTGCCGAACAGGTTTACGAGCGCGGGCATGCCGTAGCTGCCGCCCGAAGGGTGCCTGACCTCCTCGAAGAGCGCCGCGGGACCGGCTTCCGCGAGGAGCCGGGTCTGGATCTCCGTCATCTCCAACACCGGCGAGACCGGCGCCTTGACGCGCACGAGCCGCCCCGCCGATTCGAGGCGGGCGATGAAATCGCGCAGCGAGGCATAGGGCATGGGTGCGGGCGGATCCGGACGATATGACGGGACTATAAGCCGCGGGTCCCTCGCGAGGCCAAGGATTCCCGGCCCTTCCATCCTTGCCGCCGGCCCATGCTAGTCTCCGGAGACGGGGACCCGGCAGTGTCAAGGACCGAAGCCAGCCATGGCGGAGCTGACCAGCGCGAACCTGATCTACCTCTTTCCCGCGCCCTTCCTGCATCACGTCTGGGACGACAGCGCGGCGCTCAACGAGGAGCTGCGCCGGCAGATCCTGGCGCGCGAGCGCGCACACCCGGGGATGGCAAAGACCAATATCGGCGGCTGGCATTCCGAGACCGGCCGACTGGAGTGGTGCGGCAAGGCCGGCGAGACGCTGCTCTCGCGGATGTTCGAGGCGGCCAATTATGCGACCTTTCGGATGATGGCGGATCTCGGCCGGCCGATGCCGGAGTTCAAATGGACCCTGCAGGCCTGGGCCAATGTGAGCCGCGCTGGCGCCTTCAACAAGCCGCACACGCACGGCGGCGCCACCTGGTCCGGTACCTATTATGTCGACACCGGAGACCCGCCGCCCGAGGCCGAGGACGGCACGCCGCTCCTGCTCATGGATTCCGACCAGGGACGCGCCAACACCTTCTTTCCCGGCCTGGTGCCGATGACCGCCTTCGTCAAGCCGCAGCCCGGTCTCATGGTGCTGTTCCCGAGCTATCTGCCGCACATGGTCTATGTCCATCAGGGCAAGCGGCCGCGCATCTCCATCGCCTTCAACCTGCGCAAGGAGCCATTCCCATGACACGCTCGAGGATCCGCCGAGGGGCCCTGCTCTTGTGTGGCGGCATTCTGGCCGCGCTTTCCTTGAGCGCGGAGAGTGCCGACGCGCAGGCGGTGCCGAGCCAGCCGCCGCCCGACATGGTGCGGCCGGACACGCCGTTACCGGTGCTGTTCCTGCTGTTTCAGTCGGCGCAGCAGGCGCGGACTCCGGCGCCGCAGCGGGTCACCTGCCCGCGCCACACCAAGCCGCGCGTCGATTGCACGCCGGTCTTGCAGCGCTGAGACCGGCGCCTCAGGGCGCCATCCGCCACACCACGCCCTCGCGAGTGAGCCGGTCCTCGAGCTCTAGGCTCGTCGGTACCGCGTAGCGCGCGAGCGGCTCGAGACCAGTGGCCGGGAGATAGGCCCGGCCGGGATCGCCGAGCAGCACGGTGACGCCCTGGGCCGCGAGCGCCCGCAGCCACCGCGTCAGGCGCTCGGCGAGCGGCCGCTCGTAGCACATGTCGCCCGCGAGCACGGTCTCCCACAACGCGGGCTCGCGGCCGATGACATCGGCAGACTCGATCGCGACCGCGACGCCGTTGAGCGCAGCGTTCAGGGCGATGGCGGCCGCCGCGAACCGGTCGATCTCGGCGGCGGTGACGCGGGCACCGGCCTTGGCCGCGGCGATCGCGACCAAGCCGGAGCCCGCGCCGAAATCCAGCACGGCGCGCCCGAGCACGAGCTCGGGATGATCCAGGACGTGGCGCGCGAGCGCCTGCCCGCCGGCCCAGGCGAAGGCCCAATAGGGCGGCGGCAGCTGATCGCGCGCGAGGCTCGCCTCGGTCGCCTGCCAGAGCGGCGTGATCTCGCTCGCGAGATGAAGCCGGATCTCCGGCACCAGCGGCGGCGAGGCGATCGCGGTGTTCGCGTGCACGAAGGCGGCGGGATCGGCCGGGTCAGGCACCGGCGAGCCCGCGCGCTCCGATCGCGCCCAGCAGCATGGCCCAGCCGACGATCCGGTTCGAGCGAAACTTGGCGAGGCAATCCTCGGGATTGCCGATGTCGACCCGCGCCGCCTGCCACGCCATCTGCAGCGCTGCGATACCCAGGCCCAGGTAGTAAGGCCAGGCGAGACCGGCGCTCGTCCCGGCCATGGCCCAGAGCACGACCGCTCCGGCGTAGAAGCCGAAGAGCCACGGCCGCGTGCGCTCGCCGAGCGCCAGCGCCGAGGATTTGACGCCGATGCGGACGTCGTCCTCCTTGTCCTGGTGCGCGTAGATGGTGTCGTAGCCGAGGGTCCAGGCGATGCCGCCGAGATAGAGCAGCACCGGTGCCCAACCGAGCTCGCCGCGCACCGCGGCCCAGCCGAGGAGCGCGCCCCAATTGAAATTGAGGCCCAGGAAGAATTGCGGCCAATAGGTGATCCGCTTCATGAACGGATAGGTGGCGATCAGCGCCAGCACCGCGAAGCCGACCACGATCGCGAACCCGTTGAAGGACAACAGCACGGTGGCGCCGATCGCGAGCAGCAAACCCATGAAGGCGACGGCCTGCGCCGGCGTCACGGCTCCGCTCGGCAAGGGGCGCGTCCGCGTGCGCGCCACCTGCGCGTCGAAATCGCGGTCGACCAGGTCGTTGAGCGTGCAGCCGGCGCCGCGCATGGCCAGCGCGCCGATGCCGAACAGCGCCAGCAACGCCCAATCGGGCCAGCGCTCCGCCGCCATCGCGATCGACCACCAGCCCGGAAACAGGAGCAGCCAGGTGCCGATCGGACGGTCGAGGCGCGCCAGCCGGATATAGGGCCGAAACACCGCCGGCGCATACCGATCCGTCCAATCGCCGGCGCGGATATCGCTCATGGCGACGCGGCCATGAAAACCCTCTCCGCCCGCTTGCGGGGGGCGACGGTGCAACCCTGAGCCTGCCGAAGAGGAGCGGGTGAGGTGGGTGTCGATGGAGGACACGATAGTGCCCTGGAAGCACACCTCACCCTCCCAGCGCTGACGCGCTGGGTCCCTCCCTCTCCCCGCTTCGCCCGGAGAGGGGCACGAAGTCGCGCCGATGTTCGCTCGAGCGAACATGCTCTAAGCTGCTGCATGGGTGAAAGTGTGCCGCCCAGCGCCCCAAGCCACAAGAGCAGCCCCGCTGAACATGGCCTTTGAGCCACGCACGCGTCTCTATGTCGCCGCGGATCTCGCGATGGGCGAAAGCGTGACCTTGGATGCGCCTCAGGCGCATTACCTCAAGACCGTGCTGCGGCTCGAGCGTGGCTCGCCGGTGGCGCTCTTCAACGGGCGGGACGGCGAATGGCGCGCGCTGATCGAGGGCTTCGGCAA
>DATMMM010000132.1:0-12518 GCA_035569735.1 Allostellaceae bacterium
GGAGATGGTGATGCCGGGCGACAACATCTCGATGGAGGTGGAGCTGATCGCGCCGATCGCGATGGAGAAGGGCCTGCGCTTCGCCATCCGCGAGGGCGGCAAGACCGTCGGCGCCGGCGTCGTCGCCGACATCATAAAGTAAGGAATACGCTACGGCGGTTTTGAGGGTTGGTGTCGCGGCTCAAAATCGCCGGACCAGAGAATACGCTACGGCGATTTTGGGGGTTGGTGTCGCGGCTCAAAATCGCCGGAAGACGAAGGAGCGTAGCTCAATTGGTAGAGCACCGGTCTCCAAAACCTCCCGGTGCTCGCCCACCTAACCGGCCTTAGCACGGTCTAGCCGCAGAAAATCGGCACTTCTCGCCCATCGGCCAAGCGCTGGACGTGCGCGAGTTGGGGACCTTCGAATTGGCGGTCTATCCGCTGCTGATGTCAGCCGAGGGTACTACACCGATAGGCGTGACGAGCGCTCTCACTGCGCCGCACCCAGCGGGTCCACATAGACCGCGCCGCACGGCCCCCGAGTAGTCTCCGCGCCGCTCGCAAGCCGTGAGCGCGATCGGCACGTCGGGCAGCGCCGCGTCCCCGAGCCGCGCCGCCAGCGTGTCGCCGCGGTACGCGCCGGCTCGGCCTCACAGATAACGAGATCGGCAGTTACGGAGCACTGCCGGCGATCCACACGAGCCTAATGGCCCTTGTTGTTATTGTTCGGCGGGAGCGTGATCCCTGCGGGCTTGGCCTCGGCGCGCCGAGCTTTTCTCTCGTAACGCTCGGCGATTTCCAACATGGAGCGCCTAGCGTGAAGGTCTTGCATGTGGCTGGCACTGGCACGCGCCATGCGGGCGCGCTCGCACCAGTGTTTCGGTGTGCCCGATGCGGTCCGCATGTGCCTTTCTCCTGTAACCACCGCGGGCTACCTCCCACGCGGGCTCGCGTCCAAGCTCTCGAGAGCAATAGCCAGCCGCGTCCGGTTGATCCGTTTAAGCACGCTCAGCTGGTCGAGGTACCCCTACGCGCCCCATCGCCTCCATTTGAGCAGGCCGCCAGCATCAGTCCGAGCGCTGAGCAGCAAACCAACGCCGGCCAGTGCCAGGTAGCTTTGCACTTAACTTTGTTTGTCGACATGAACTCACCTCCGCTTGAACCAACCTTGATAAGAGGAGGTGGGGTGAAGGGGTACCGGGCGAAATCCCTATAGGACCAAGATTCTTTGAGTACAGCACACAAAGCAATCGTCGACCGAGAGCGGGACACGTCAATGAAAGGGCCGCCTAAGAGCTAGCCTTCGGCACCCAGCGCATCCTCCAGCGCCATGACAAGGAGGAGTCTCATCTTCTTGCTCTAAACCTTGGCGCTATCGGAGTTTTGACCGGAACTTGTTCCTCCAGGGCAAACCGGCCCCGCCAGCGTCGCCGCCAGCGGGGCGCGTGGTCAAGATCAGCCCGCTTGCGGCGGGAGATAGTCCTCGGCCTCGTCGCGCGGGATGCCGAAGATGCCCGCGATGGCGAAGAACGCGATGGCGAGCCCGTCGACCAGCAGTTGGTGATTGCCCTGCTGCCGGCCGAGGTCGGCACCGGGCGCGCATGTCAGGTCAGGCAGCCTCGGATACCGACGCGCGTTTGTCATGCTCACCAATAAATACGATAAGGGCCATATGGAGAAGAAGGGTCCGGGTCCTCCATCGGAGTGTTGTCTCCCAGGATGGGAGCATTGGCGAGCAGCTTTTGCCTCGTCGTGTAATAGCACTGATTGAATTCCGGCGTGACGGGTTTGATTCCCAATTCCTGACAATGCCTGAGGGCGAGATCCGCTGGTGTGACGCAGGAAGCGACCGCCACTCCCGCGACAATCACAAGTATCAGCTTTAGCATGATGGCTATCCCGAGATCGTGAGCCACGGCCAATAAATAGGCCGGTTCGACCTCGTCTCAATACCCCAGCGCCCAGTCGGACCAGCCACGGCCGGCGCACGATCTCAATCGCTCCCGCTCTGGTCGAGGTCCTCCGAGCTCGCCGGCGCGCCCAGCAAGAACAGCAACTCGCGCTTGGCCTCGGGAAGCTCTCAGACGGGTCGCTGGTCTTCTGTCATGCCGACGGCTCGCTATTGAGGCCCGACAGCGTATCGAAGCGGTGGAGCAAAAACCGTCGCGGCGCTCAAGCTCCCGGACGTAACGCTGCACGCTCTGCGGCACACCCACGCGTCCCAATTGCTTGCGAGCGGCGTCGACGTTCTGACCATTTCGCGAAGGCTCGGGCACGGCTCGCCGAGCATCACGCTTGACGTTTACTCGCATCTGATTTCAAACACGGACGACAGAGCGGCCGCAGTCATGCAGACCGCGTTCGGTGACGTCGCCGGGTAGCAGGGAAGGCATCGGAGCCAATTCCGCCTTTTGTTCGCAGGAGGCTTCTGCTAAGCGATTGATGCGCCGAGGATAGGAGTGTAGCTCAATTGGTAGAGCACCGGTCTCCAAAACCGGGGGTTGGGGGTTCGAGCCCCTCCACTCCTGCCAGCTTCTGAGATCCTGCGCTGAGATCTAGACAAACGTGGCGAGGCTGATCAACGGCAAGTGCTCTCTTCTGCTTGACACCGTCGGCAGGCCTGCTATGAACCCCGCGCCCGAGGGTGCCGTTTGGAGCCGAGCCCGGATCCGAGCGCGCTGATACAGGGCAGACTCTTCAAACCAAGATCCTGGAAAGGGCAGCCTGAGGGCGTTATAGTCGCGCCCCCTAAGCGAACCCCCCACTATGGCACGGACCAGCCCCGCAGAATTTATCCGGCAGGTGCGACAAGAAGTGTCGCGCGTGACCTGGCCCTCGCGCAAGGAGCTGATCCAGACCACGGCGATGGTTTTTTTGATGGCGGTAACGGTGGCGGTGTTCTTCTTCCTGGTCGACGAGGCGCTCAGCGTCCTGGTCCGCTTCCTGCTGGGGGTCTGAGCCGATGACCATGCGGTGGTACGTCGTGCACGTCTACTCCGGCTTCGAGAAGAAGGTCGCGCAGTCGATCCGCGAGCAGGCGGAGACCAAGGGCGTGGCCGACCAGTTCGAGCAGGTGCTGGTGCCGACCGAGGAAGTCGTGGAGGTCAAGCGCGGCGCCAAGGTGACCTCGGAGCGGAAGTTCTTCCCAGGCTACGTGCTGGTGAAGATGGAACTGACCGACGAGACCTGGCACCTCGTGAAGAACACGCCGAAGGTGACGAATTTCCTGGGCGGCGGCGGCCGCGGCCGGCCGGTGCCGATCACCGAGACCGAGGCGCAGCGGATCATCCGCCAGGTGCAGGAGGGGATCGAGCGGCCGAAGCCCTCGATCACCTTCGAGGTGGGCGAGCAGGTGCGGGTCTCCGATGGCCCCTTCACCTCGTTCAACGGCGTGGTCGAGGAGGTCGACGAGGAGAAGGCGCGCATCAAGGTCGCGGTCTCGATCTTCGGCCGCGCGACCCCGGTGGAGCTCGAGTACTCGCAGGTGGAGAAGGTTTAGCGCTTACGCGCGCATCGAGGGTTGGTGTGGCGGCTCGATGCGCGCGGATGACAAACGGTTTACGCGGGTCACGAGGGTTAGCGTGGCGGCTTGTGACCCGCGGAAGACAAAGGTGAGGGTATATGGCGAAGAAAGTCGTTGGGTATATCAAGCTGGAAGTGCCGGCGGGGAAGGCAAACCCCTCGCCGCCGATCGGCCCGGCGCTCGGCCAGCGCGGCCTCAACATCATGGAGTTCTGCAAGGCCTTCAACGCGCAGACCCAGAACCTCGAGCCGGGCATGCCGATCCCCGTGGTGATCACGGCCTATGCCGACCGCAGCTTCAGCTTCGTCACCAAGACGCCGCCCGCAAGCTACTTCCTCAAGAAGGCCGCAGGCGTGGAAAAGGGCTCGCAGACGCCGAGCAAGGGCTTCGTGGGCAAGGTCACCATGAACCAGGTGCGCGAGATCGCGGAGAAGAAGATGAAGGACCTGAACGCGAAGGACCTAGAGGGTGCCGCCCGCATGATCGCGGGCTCCGCGCGCTCGATGGGCCTCGAGGTGGTGGAGTAGAGCCATGGCGACCGGAAAGCGCTTCAAGAAGGCGAGCGAGGGTCTCAATCCCGAGACCTATTATCCGCTGGGCGAGGCCGTGAAGCTGGTGAAGTCGCGTGCCACCGCCAAGTTCGACGAGACCATCGAGGTCTCGCTCAATCTCAACATCGATCCGCGCAAGTCCGAGCAGAACCTGCGAGGCACGGTGATGCTGCCGAGCGGCACCGGCAAGACGCTGCGGGTGGCGGTGTTCGCCAAGGGCGCGCGCGCAGAGGAGGCAAAGGCCGCGGGTGCCGATATTGTGGGCGCCGAAGACCTTGCAGAAAAGGTCCAGGGGGGCCAAATAGAGTTCGATCGCGCCATCGCAACCCCCGATATGATGGGCATCGTCGGCCGTCTCGGCAAAGTGCTGGGCCCGCGCGGACTGATGCCGAACCCGAAGCTCGGCACAGTGACGCCGAACGTCACGGAGGCGGTGAAGGCCGCCAAGGGCGGGCAGGTCGAGTACCGGACCGAGAAGGCGGGGATCATCCACGCGGGCGTCGGCAAGGCGAGCTTCACGGAGGAAGCCATCGCCGCCAACATCCGTGCGTTCGTGGGCGCGATCACACGGTCGCGGCCGACGGGGATCAAGGGCGCTTTCATCAGGCGCGTGAGCCTGTCCTCGACCATGGGGCCGGGCGTGAAGTTGGAATTGACGAGCCTCGCCTGAGTTGGGGCTGAGCTGAGGTTAAGAGAGCTTCCGTCGCGGCGCCTCTTGAGGCGCCGGGGCGGTCGACGGAGCGAACCGAGGCCCCTCTGGGGCCGAGGGCCGCTCCGGTCCTGTCCGAGACTGCAGGTGCCGGTTCTCCGGCTTAAGGCCTCCTTCGGGAAGCGCCCGCATGAGACAGGGGGACCCGACCGCGACGCGGATTTCCGCAAGCGGCCAGGACTTCTGGGACAGGCGGACGGGTGAGGCCTCGAGAGGGGCCATCACCCTCGTGCAACCGATCCAAGGCCGAGACCCCCAGGGGTTGCGGCTTGGGGTCATCAAGGTCGGAGACGAGCAGTGGACCGGTCACAGAAAGCGAAGCTGGTCGAAGGGCTCCACCAAGCCTTGTCCGACACCGTATGCGTCGTGGTCACTCACCAGAACGGCATGACCGTCGAGGAAGTGACAACGCTGCGGCGTCAGATGCGGGCGGTGGGCGCCGGCTTCAAGGTGACGAAGAACCGGCTCGCCCGCCGCGCTCTTGAAGGCACGAAATTCGAGCAACTATCGGCGCTGTTCAAGGGGCCGACCGCGATCGCTTTTTCGCGCGACCCCGTGGCAGCGGCGAAGGTAGCCGTCGAGTTCGCCAATAAGAACGCAAAGCTGCTGATCATCGGGGGCAGCCTCGGTGCCCAGCAGCTCGACGCCAAGGGCATCAAGGCCCTCGCTACCATGCCGTCGCTCGATCAGCTCCGCGGCAAGATCCTGGGCATGCTGCAAACCCCGGCGACGAGGATCGCCGGCGTTCTGCAGGCGCCCGGGGCGCAGCTCGCGCGGGTGTTCGCTGCCTATGGCAAGACGGGGTAGGCCCGAGTCGTTGACAAACTTGTATTTTTCTCCATCCCAGAGGTGCTACAATGGCTGATCTTGCGAAGTTGGTTGATGAGCTCTCGAGCTTGACCGTCATCGAGGCGGCAGAGCTCTCGAAGCTGCTTGAGGAGAAGTGGGGCGTGTCGGCAGCGGCCCCCGTGGCCGTTGCCGCGGCTGCCGGCGGCGGCGCCCCGGCCGCAGAGGCCGCGGCGGAGAAGACCGAGTTCTCCGTGGTGCTGGCTGCCGCGGGCGAGAAGAAGATCAACGTCATCAAGGAGGTGCGCGCGATCACCGGTCTCGGCCTCAAGGAGGCGAAGGACCTGGTGGAAGGCGCGCCCAAGCCGGTCAAGGAAGGGGTCAACAAGGACGAGGCCGCGAAGATCAAGAAGCAGCTCGAAGACGCCGGTGCGACCGTCGAGGTCAAGTAGGCTTGTTGGGCGCGAGCCGGCGGATCGGTCTCGGGGGCGATACCCCCTCTTCGGCCGATCCACGGCTTGCTCGAGCCGGGGCGCGCCTCCTGAGGCGCGCAGGCCGGCTTTTTGCGTTTGGCGACGGGTAATAACTGAGTGAAGGAGCGGGCCGCCGGCCGGGCGGCTCGCGAGACCCCGGAGAGTTCCGGGACATAGCAGATTTGACTGACGAGGATACCATCCATATGACGAAGTCGTTCACGGGCCGCAAGCGCATCCGTAAGAGCTTCGGACGCATCCCCGAGGTGGCACCGATGCCCAACCTCATCGAGGTGCAGAAGAGTTCCTACGACCATTTTCTGCAGATGGGCGTGCTCCCTGAGCACCGCACCGGCGTCGGCTTGCAAGAGGTGTTCAAGTCGGTCTTCCCGATCCGCGACTTCGCGGACCGGGCGCGGCTCGAGTTCGTGCGCTATGAGCTCGAGGAGCCGAAGTACGACGTCGAGGAGTGCCAGCAGCGCGGCATCACCTTCGCGGCACCGCTCAAGGTCACGCTGCGCCTCGTCGTCTGGGACGTCGACGAGGAGACCGGCTCCCGCTCCATCCGCGACATCAAGGAGCAGGACGTCTACATGGGCGACATGCCGCTCATGACCAAAAACGGCACCTTCATCATCAACGGCACCGAGCGCGTCATCGTCTCGCAGATGCACCGCTCGCCCGGCGTGTTCTTCGACCACGACAAGGGCAAGACGCATTCCTCGGGGAAGTATCTCTTCGCGGCGCGCGTGATCCCCTATCGCGGCTCCTGGCTCGACTTCGAGTTCGACGCCAAGGACCACCTCTATGTCCGCATCGACCGCCGGCGCAAGCTGCCGGTGACCACGCTTTTGATGGCGCTCGACGGCCAGGCCACGGAGAAGCTGCGCCTCGAGCGCGCGGCCGAGGGCAAGTCGCTGCAGCCCTACGAGGCGCAGGGCATGGCGAAGGAGGAGATCCTCGCCTATTTCTTCGATCACACCGTGTTCCACCATGGCAAGAAGGGCTGGACCGCGCCCTTCAACCCCGAGCGCTATCGCGGCGGCGTCAAGCTCACGGCCGACCTGGTCGACGCCAAGACCGGCAAGGTGCGCGCGGAGGCCGGCAGCAAGCTGGCGCCCCGCGGCGCGCGCAAGCTCTATGAGGAGGGCCTGCGGGAGATCCAGGTCACCAAGGAGGAGCTGGTCGGCCGCTACCTCGCAATCGACCTCGTCAACGAGGAGACCGGCGAGGTGATCGCCGAGGCCGGCGACGAGATCACCGACGCGCTCTTGATCCAGCTCGAGGAGAGCAAGGCAAAGGAGCTGCCGGTGCTCTCGATCGACAATGTCGCGGTCGGGCCGTACATCCGCAACACGCTGGTGATCGACAAGAACGCCACCCGCGAGGACGCGCTCATCGACATCTATCGCGTGATGCGCCCGGGCGAGCCGCCGACGCTGGAGACGGCGGAAGCGCTGTTCAAGGGCCTGTTCTTCGACCAGGAACGCTACGACCTCTCGGCCGTCGGCCGGGTGAAGATGAACTCGCGGCTCAACCTGACCACCGACGACCAGGTGCGCGTGCTGCGCAAGGACGACATCCTGGCCATCCTCAAGGTGCTGGTCGAACTCAAGGACGGGCGCGGCGAGATCGACGACATCGACCACCTCGGCAATCGCCGGGTGCGCTCGGTGGGCGAGCTCATGGAGAACCAGTATCGGATCGGGCTCCTGCGCATGGAGCGGGCGATCCGCGAGCGCATGAGCTCGGTCGAGATCGACACCGTGATGCCGCACGACCTCATCAACGCGAAGCCAGCGGCGGCGGCGGTGCGGGAGTTCTTCGGCTCCTCGCAGCTCTCGCAGTTCATGGACCAGACGAACCCGCTCTCCGAGATCACCCACAAGCGCCGGCTCTCGGCGCTAGGGCCGGGCGGCTTGACCCGCGAGCGCGCGGGCTTCGAGGTGCGCGACGTGCACCCGACGCACTACGGCCGCATCTGCCCGATCGAGACGCCGGAAGGTCCGAACATCGGCCTCATCAACAGCCTCGCGACCTACGCGCGGGTGAACCAGTACGGCTTCATCGAAAGCCCCTACCGCAAGGTCGTCGACGGCACGGTGACGGACGAGGCGGTCTATCTCTCGGCGATGGACGAGGGCAAGTACACGATCGCGCAGGCGAACGTGAAGGTCGACGACAAGAACAAGCTGGTGGACGACCTGATCTCCTGCCGCAAGGGCGGCGAGTTCGTGATGTCGCGTCCGCAGGACATCGAGTTCGTGGACGTCTCGCCCAAGCAGCTGGTGTCCGTGGCGGCGGCGCTGATACCGTTCCTGGAGAACGACGACGCCAACCGCGCCCTCATGGGCTCGAACATGCAGCGCCAGGCGGTGCCGCTGATCCAGGCCGAGGCGCCGCTCGTCGGTACCGGCATGGAGGAGACGGTGGCGCGCGACAGCGGCGTCACCATCATCGCGCGCCGCTCGGGCGTGGTCGACCAGGTCGACGGCATGCGCATCGTGATCCGCGCCACCGCGGAGACCGAGGCGAGCGCCTCGGGCGTCGACATCTACAACCTGCTGAAGTTCCAGCGCTCGAACCAGAACACCTGCATCACCCAGCGCCCGCTGGTGAGGGTGGGCGACGCGGTCGCCGCCGGCGACGTGCTCGCCGACGGCCCCTCGACCCAGCTCGGCGAGCTGGCGCTCGGCCGGAACGTACTCTGCGCCTTCATGCCGTGGAACGGCTACAACTTCGAGGACTCGATCCTGATCTCCGAGCGGATCGTGTCGGACGACGTCTTCACCTCGATCCACATCGAGGAATTCGAGGTGATGGCGCGCGACACCAAGCTCGGCCAGGAGGAGATCACCCGCGACATCCCGAACGTCGGCGAGGAAGCACTCAAGAACCTCGACGAGGCGGGCATCGTCTACATCGGCGCCGAGGTGAAGCCGACCGACATCCTCGTCGGCAAGGTGACGCCCAAGGGCGAATCGCCGATGACGCCGGAGGAGAAGCTGCTGCGCGCGATCTTCGGCGAGAAGGCCTCCGACGTGCGCGACACGTCGCTCCGCCTGCCGCCGGGCGTTTCCGGCACGGTGGTGGAAGTGCGCGTCTTCTCCCGGCGCGGCGTCGACAAGGACGAGCGCGCGCTCGCGATCGAGCGCGCCGAGATCGAGCGCCTCGCCAAGGACCGCGACGACGAGCGCGCGATCCTCGAGCGCAGCTTCTACGGCCGCCTCAAGGAGCTGTTGATGGGCCAGACCGCCCAGACCGGCCCCAAGGGCTTCAAGGGCCCGGCCAAGATCACCGAGCCCCTGATCGCGGAGTTCACGCCCGGGCATTGGCGGCACTTCGCCGTCAAGGACGACGCGCAGCAGGCAGTGATCGAGGCGCTCAAGAAGCAGATGGACGAGGCGACCGACGAGCTGCAGAAGCGCTTCGAGAGCAAGGTCGAGAAGCTGCAGCGCGGCGACGAGCTGCCGCCCGGCGTCATGAAGATGGTCAAGGTCTTCGTGGCGGTGAAGCGCAAGCTGCAGCCCGGCGACAAGATGGCGGGCCGGCACGGCAACAAGGGCGTGATCTCCAAGATCGTGCCCTCGGAGGACATGCCGTACCTCGACGACGGCACGCCAATCGACATCGTGCTCAATCCGCTGGGCGTGCCGAGCCGCATGAACGTCGGCCAGATCCTGGAGACGCATCTCGGCTGGGCCTCGGCCGGCCTCGGGCGCCAGATCGGCGATCTCATCGACAAGGTGCGCAAGAGCGCCAAGACCGCGGACCTCCGCAAGTTCTTGAACCACATCTATACGGACCCGACCGACCGCAAGGACATTGCGGCGCTGGAGGACCACGGCCTGCTCGAGCTCGCCGGCAACCTGCAGCACGGGATTCCCGTCTCGAGCCCAGTGTTCGATGGTGCCCGCGAGGAAGACATCGTGGAGATGCTGAAGGAAGCGGGCCTCGATGCGTCGGGCCAGGTGACGCTCACCGACGGCCGCACGGGCGAGGCGTTTCACCGCAAGGTGACGGTCGGCTACATCTACATGATGAAGCTGCATCACCTGGTGGACGACAAGATCCACGCGCGCTCGATCGGGCCTTACAGCCTGGTCACCCAACAGCCGCTGGGCGGCAAGGCGCAGTTCGGCGGCCAGCGCTTCGGCGAGATGGAGGTCTGGGCGCTCGAGGCCTATGGCTCCGCCTACACGCTGCAGGAGATGCTGACGGTCAAATCCGACGACGTCTCCGGCCGCACCAAGGTCTACGAGGCGATCGTGCGCGGCGACGACAACTTCGAGGCGGGCGTGCCGGAATCCTTCAACGTGCTGGTGAAGGAGCTCCGCTCGCTCGGCCTCAACGTGGAGCTGGAGCAGCGCAGCTTCTGATGCAATCGACGGCAAATAGCGGGCGCGGCGGCAGAAGGCCGCCGCTGCCCAGGGATCCCGCCATGGGATCGACAGTCAAGTCAGAGAGGGATCGTTCATGAACGAGTTGATGAACATCTTCGGCCAAGTGACGGGGCCCCAGAGCTTCGATCAGATCAAGATCTCGATCGCGAGCCCGGAGCGCATCCGCTCCTGGTCCTTCGGCGAGATCAAGAAGCCGGAGACGATCAACTATCGCACCTTCAAGCCGGAGCGCGACGGGCTGTTCTGCGCGCGCATCTTCGGCCCGATCAAGGACTACGAGTGCTTGTGCGGCAAGTACAAGCGCATGAAGTACCGCGGCATCATCTGCGAGAAGTGCGGCGTCGAGGTGACGCTCTCGAAGGTGCGCCGCGACCGCATGGGCCACATCGAGCTCGCCTCGCCGGTGGCGCATATCTGGTTCCTGAAGTCGCTGCCGAGCCGCATCGGCCTGCTGCTCGACATGACGCTGAAGGACCTCGAGAAGATCCTCTACTTCGAGAGCTATGTGGTGATCGAGCCCGGCCTCTCGCCGCTCAAGCTGCATCAGCTCCTGAACGAAGAGGAGTTCATGAAGGCGCAGGAGGAGTTCGGCGAGGAGGCCTTCACCGCCTCGATCGGCGCCGAGGCGCTGCGCACCATGCTCTCGGCGATCAAGCTGCCGGAGGAGCGCGAGCGGCTGCGCGTCGAGCTCAAGGAGACCAACTCCGAGGCGAAGCGCAAGAAGCTGGTGAAGCGCCTGAAGCTGGTCGAGGCGTTCCTGCAGTCGCAGAGCCGGCCCGAGTGGATGATCCTCGAGGTGGTGCCGGTGATCCCGCCGGAGCTCAGGCCCCTGGTGCCGCTCGACGGCGGCCGATTCGCCACGTCCGATCTCAACGACCTCTATCGCCGGGTGATCAACCGCAACAACCGCCTGAAGCGGCTCATCGAGCTGCGCGCACCCGACATCATCGTGCGCAACGAGAAGCGCATGCTGCAGGAGGCGGTGGACGCGCTGTTCGACAACGGCCGGCGTGGCCGCATCATCACGGGCGCCAACAAGCGGCCGCTGAAGTCGCTCTCCGACATGCTCAAGGGCAAGCAGGGTCGGTTCCGGCAGAACCTGCTCGGCAAGCGCGTCGACTACTCCGGCCGCTCCGTGATCGTGGTGGGCCCCGAGCTCAAGCTGCACCAATGCGGCCTGCCCAAGAAGATGGCGCTCGAGCTCTTCAAGCCCTTCATCTACTCGAAGCTCGAGCTCTACGGCATGGCGAGCACCATCAAGGCCGCCAAGCGCATGGTGGAGAAGGAGCGGCCCGAAGTCTGGGACATCCTCGAGGAGGTGATCCGCGAGCACCCGGTGCTGCTCAACCGCGCACCGACCTTGCATCGCCTGGGCATCCAGGCCTTCGAGCCGATCCTGATCGAGGGCAAGGCGATCCAGCTGCATCCGCTGGTCTGCACCGCCTTCAACGCCGACTTCGACGGCGACCAGATGGCCGTGCACGTGCCCCTCTCGCTCGAGGCCCAGCTCGAGGCGCGCGTGCTGATGATGTCGACCAACAACATCCTGTCGCCCGCCAACGGCAAGCCGATCATCGTGCCCTCGCAGGACATCGTGCTCGGCCTCTACTACATCAGCATGGAACGCCCGAAGGAGCCGGGCGAGGACATGGCTTTCGCCGACATGGGCGAGCTCGAGCACGCGCTCGAAGAGGGCGCGGTGTCGCTGCACACGCGCATCAAGGCGCGGCTCGACACCGTGGACAAGGACGGCAAGCCGATCGTGCAGCGCGTCACCACGACGCCCGGCCGCATGCTGCTTTCCGAGATCCTGCCGCGTAATCCCAACGTCAGCTTCGATCTGATCAACCGGCTGCTGACCAAGAAGGAGATCAGCAACCTCATCGACACCGTCTACCGCCACTGCGGCCAGAAGGAGACGGTGATCTTCTGCGACCGGCTGATGACGCTGGGCTTCACCCATGCCTGCCGCGCCGGCATCTCCTTCGGCAAGGATGACCTGATCATCCCGGCCGCCAAGGAGAAGCTCGTCGCCACCGCCCAGGAGAAGGTGAAGGAGTACGAGCAGCAATACCTCGACGGCCTGATCAC
>DATMMM010000133.1:0-8968 GCA_035569735.1 Allostellaceae bacterium
TATGTCGAGGAGGATTGCGTCAAGGCCTATGCCTGCGGCCGCGTCGCTTATGCCGGCGACGCCTTCGACGGCCTCCATCTCATGGACAGGGTGATGACCGGCAACTTCGACCGCCACATCGCCGAGCTCAAGGCCAAGGCGGAGAACAAGCCGGTCAATGAGAAGCGGAAGCTTGGCCGTGCCGCCGACGCGAAGGTGCTGCGTCCCGTCGACCTCGAGGAGATCCGGCTCCGGCGCACGGAGCTGACCCACGATCTTGCGGTGCCGACGCCGCCCTTCTGGGGACCGCGCACCATCGCGCGCGTGCCGGTGAAGGCGCTGGTGCCCTTCCTCAACGAGCGCATGCTCTACCAGTTCCACTGGGGCTACCGGAAGCAGGGCCGCAGCCTCGACGAGTTCAAGGCCTGGGCGCACCGGGAGTTGCGCCCGCTCCTGCAGCGGCTCGTCGATACCGTGATCCAGCAGGACATCATGGTGCCGCAGGCGGTCTACGGGTACTGGAAGTGCGCGGCCACGGGGAACGACGTGATCCTCTATGCCGAGGATGGCGTGACCGAGCTCGTGCGCTTCACCTTCCCGCGCCAGAACAAGGACGGCGGGCTCTGCATCGCCGATTTCTTCCGCGACGTCGGCGACCAAGAGCGCGACGTCATCGGCCTCCAGATCGTCACCGTTGGCCATCGCGCCACGGAAACCGCGCAAGAATGGTTCCGCGAGGACCGGTACCAGGACTACCTCTACCTCCACGGCCTCTCGGTCGAGATGGCGGAGGCGATGGCGGAATACGTGCACAAGCGGATCCGCGCCGAGCTTGGCTTTGCCGGCGAGGAGGCGCGCGAGCTCGAGGCCATGCTGAGCCAGGGCTATCGCGGCAGCCGCTACTCCTTCGGCTATCCCGCCTGCCCCAATCTCGGCGATCAGCGCCCGCTGCTGAAACTGCTCGGCGCAGATGCCATCGGCGTGAGCCTCACCGAGGAGGACCAGCTCGATCCCGAGCAATCCACCTCGGCCATCGTCGTCACGCACCCGCAGGCGAAGTATTTCTCGGTTTAGAGCTCGCGCCGCACCAGCGCGGCGCCGTCGGCGAGCGCCTTGAGTTTGCCGAAGGCGGTGGCGCGAGGCAGGTATTTCATGCCGCAATCGGGCGCCGGGATGATGCGCTCGGGCGGCGCGAACTCGAGCGCGCGGCGGATCCGGGTGGCCACGGTGTCGGCGCTCTCGATATTGGGATCGCCGAGGTCGAGCACGCCCAGCATCACGGTCTTGGGCGCGAGATCGCGGAGGATGCCGAAGTCGAGCTTCGGCTGCGCCGCCTCGATCGAGATCTGGTCGGCGCGGGTCTGCGCGAGCTCCGGCAGGAACGAGTAGCCGCTGGGTTTGCCGCGCACGATATAGGCGTAGCCGAAGCAGAGGTGCACGACCGTGGGGGCCGGCACGCCCTCGAGCGCGCGGTTGATGGCGGCGATGGCGTACTGGCGCGCCTTCTCCGGCTGCGCCTGCAAATAGGGCTCGTCGAGCTGGATCACGTCGGCGCCGGCGGCCTTCAGGTCCTTCGCCTCGGCGTTCACGGCCTCGGCATAGGCCATCGCGAGCGCGGCCTCGTCCTTGTAATGCTCGTCCATCGCCTGCTGGGCCATGGTGAAGGGGCCGGGGAGCGTGATCTTGATGCGCCGGTCGGTGTTGGCGCGCAGGAACTCGACGTCGTGCCGCTCGATGGCATGACGACGGCGGATCGGCCCCACCACGCGCGGTACCAGCTGGAGCTTGCCGCTACGGGTCCGCGCCTCGCCGGGGTGGTCGATGTCGACGCCCTCGAGCGCGGTCGCGAAGCGGTTGGAGTAGCTCTCGCGGCGCATCTCGCCGTCGCTCACGATGTCGATGCCCGCGCGCTCCATGTCGCGGATCGCCAGCACCGTGGCGTCGTCCTGTGCTGCTTCGAGCAATGGTTTCGGCACGCGCCAGAGCGTCTCCAACCGGACGCGCGGCGGCGCCTGGGTCCCGAGCGCGTTGCGGTCGATCAGCCAGTCCGGCTGCGGATAGCTGCCGACCACGGTGGTGGGGAGGAGTGTGATGGGCATCGGCGTGGTCCTCGGAGGTTCGGAATGCCCCGGTTTTGCCGCGCCGTCCGCTGGCGCGGCGCGGCGTAATGTGGCAAGTCTAGCGCATGGCGTCTCCACGGCGCCTCGAGAAAATACAGGGAGGAAACACCCATGAGGTCACATCGGTCGGAGCCCGCTATCGGCCGCCGCGCGCTTTGGGCCGCGGTCGCGGCGAGCGCTCTGTTGCTGCTGGGCGGATCCGGCCCGGCGCGCGCCGACGATCTGCCGACGGTCAAGATCGCGGTCGGCGGCGGCAGCTGCCTCTGCTATCTGCCGACCATGCTCGCCGAGCAGCTCGGCAACTACAAGAAGGCGGGCGTCCAGGTCGAGCTCGCGGATTTCAAGGGCGGCTCCCAGGCGCTCACGGCAGTGTTGGGCGGCAGCTCGGACGTGGTCTCCGGGTTCTATGACCACACGGTGGAGCTGCAGACCAAGGGCAAGTTCCTGGAATCGATCGTGGTGTTCGATCGCTTTCCCGGTCTGGTGCTGATGGTGTCGCCCGGCAATTCCGCGACCATCACATCGGTGAAGGATCTCGTGGGGAAAAAGGTGGGCGTCAGCGCCCCCGGCTCCTCGACGGATTTCTTTCTCAAGTATCTCCTGAAGAAGAACGGCGAGGACCCCTCGAAGACCGCCGTGGTCGGCATCGGCAACGGCGCCACCTCCGTCGCCGCCATGGAGCAGAACCAGGTCGATGCCGGCGTGCTGGTCGAGCCGGTCCCGACCATGCTGCAGATGAGGCATCCGGAGGTCCGCATCCTCAGTGACACCCGCAGCGAAAAGGATACCTTGGCCGTGCTCGGCGGTGCCTATCCCGCGGGCGCCCTCTATACGCAGACCGCCTGGGTCGAGAAGCACCCGAAGGAATCCCAGGCGCTCGCGGAGGCGATCGTGATGACGCTGCAGTGGATCCACCAGCACACACCCGAGGAGATCATGGCGAAGATGCCGGACAATCTCGTCGGCAGCGACAAGGCGCTCTACCTTGCGGCGCTCAAGAACACGATGCCGCAGTACTCGATCGACGGGAAGATGGACCCCAAGGGCGCCGAGGCGGTGCTCGCGGTCTTCGCGGGCTCGGATCCCGAAATCGCCAACGCCAAGATCGATGTCACCAAGACCTACGACAACAAATTCGCGGAGGCCGCGGACAAGAAGCTGGGCTTGATGAACTAGGGGCGCGGTTCCCGGCTGCAGGCGCGGGAGGGCGTATGAGCACACCCGCCGTCGCCTTCGAAGGCGTCACCGTGCGCTTCCCGACGCCGGCCGGCGGGGTGCAGACGGTGCTGCGCGACATCTCGCTCGAGATTGCCGACGGCACCTTCGTCGCGATCGTGGGCCCATCGGGCTGCGGGAAGTCGACGCTGCTCAACGTGGCGGCGGGCTTGCTGATGCCGCCGGAAGGCTGCGCTCGCGTCTTCGGCGAGCCCGTCCAGGGCATCAACCGCTATGCCACCTACCTCTTCCAGCAGGATGCGCTGCTTCCCTGGCGCACGGTGCTCGACAATGTGCGGTTGGGGCTCGTGTTCCGGAACGTGCCGGCGCGAGAGGCGACGGCGCGCGCGATCCGGTTCATTGAGCGCGTGGGCCTCAAGGGGTTCGAGGACCGCTTCCCGCATCAGCTCTCCGGCGGCATGCGCAAGCGCGTCGCGGTGGCGCAAAGCTGGATCGTCGATCCCCGCATCCTGCTGATGGACGAGCCGTTCGGCGCGCTCGACGTGCAGACCCGCCAGATCATGGAGAACGAGCTGCTCGGTCTCTGGCACGAGAGCCGGCAGACCGTGCTGTTCATCACGCATGATCTCGAGGAGGCGATCGCGCTGGCCGATCGCGTGGTGGTGATCTCCGCGGGCCCGGCCGCACGCATCAAGGGCGACTATGAGGTGACACTGCCGCGTCCGCGCGATGTTGCGGAGATCCGCCTCAATCCGGAGTTCATGCAGCTTTACAAGCGCATCTGGTCGGATCTGCGCGACGAGGTGCGACAGTCCTACGCGGCGGGCAACCGATGAGCGCGGGCGAGAGTGGCGGGGAGCGCGTCGCCACCACCGGCCGACCCCCGCTGAGCCGGAGCTTCGTGCTGACCCTGCAGATCGGCTTTTTTGTCGTGCTGATGGCGGCGTGGGAATTCGCGGCGGCCACGGGCAAGCTCGACCCGTTCTTTTTCAGCCGGCCCTCCGCCATCTTCCTGCAAATGGTGAAATGGATCGTCTCCGGCTTCATCTGGCCGCACCTCGCGACCACCCTCGTCGAGGCGCTGCTCGCCTTCGTGATCGGCACCGTGTTCGGCGTCGGCTGCGGCCTGGCGCTTGCGCGCGTCGAGCTGCTGGCGCGCGTGTTCGATCCCTATATCCGCATCCTGAACGCGCTGCCGCGGGTGATCCTCGGGCCGATCTTCATCCTGTGGTTCGGCCTCGGCATCGCCTCCAAGGTGGCGCTCGCGGTGACGCTGGTGTTCTTCATCGTGTTCTTCAACACCTTCCAGGGCATCCGCGAGGTGAACCCGGTGGTGCGCGACAACGCGCGCATGCTGCAGGCGAGCGAGCAGCAACTGCTCCGCTACGTCTACCTGCCCTCGGCCATGGCCTGGATCTTCTCGAGCCTGCACACCAGCATCGGCTTCGCCCTGGTGGGCGCGGTGGTCGGCGAGTATCTGGGATCCGCCCGCGGCATCGGCTATGTGGTGGCGCAGGCCGAGGGCGTCTTCGACACCACCGGCGTTTTTGCCGGCCTGATCCTGACCTCCGCCGTGGTGCTGCTGATCGACCTAGGCATCAACCGGCTCGAGCGCTACCTCCTGCGCTGGCGGCCCGGAAACTAACCGAACTCCTCGGCGAAGTGGCAGGCGACGTCGCGGTCGCCGAGTTTGCGGAGCGCCGGCCGCTCGGCGTGGCAGCGCTCGCGCGCGAAAGGGCAGCGCGTATGGAAGGCGCAGCCGGCGGGCGGATTGAGCGGCGAGGGGAGTTCGCCCGTCAGCACCATGCGCTCGCGCTTCTTCTCGACGCTGGGCGTGCTCGCGAGCAGCGCCCGCGTATAGGGATGCAGCGGCTTGCGGAAGATCGAGTCCTTCGGGCCTTGCTCCACCGGCCGGCCCAGGTACATCACCATGACGTCGTCGGAGACGTGGTGCACGACGCCCAGATCGTGCGAGATGAAGAGATAGGAGAGCTCGAACTCGACCTGCAGATCGCGCAGCAGGTTCAGGACCTGCGCCTGGATCGAGACGTCGAGCGCCGAGACCGGCTCGTCCGCAACCACCAGCTTTGGCCGCAGCATGAGCGCGCGCGCGATCGCGATGCGCTGGCGCTGGCCGCCTGAGAACATGTGGGGATAGCGGTGGTAATGCTCGGGCCGCAAGCCCACCTTCGCCATCATCTCGCGCACTTGCTCGGCGCGCTCGGGCTTCTTGAGGCGGGTGTTGATCACCAGCGGCTCGTCCAGAATGGCGCCGATCTTCTTGCGCGGATTGAGCGAGCCGTAGGGGTTCTGGAACACGATCTGCACGGCGCGGCGGAGCGGCGTGCGGTCGGCCGGCGCGCGCTTGACGGCGTCGCGCCCGATGAGCCGGAGCTCGCCCGCGGTCGGCGGCTCGATCAAGGTGACGAGCCGCGCCAAGGTGGACTTGCCGCAGCCGGACTCGCCCACCACCGCCAGCGTGCGGCCGGGCTCGATGGTGAAGGAGACGCCGTCGACCGCCTTCAGCACCGCGGGCGGCGCGAAGAGACCGCGGCGGACACTGTAGTGCCGCGTCAGGCCGCGCGCCTCGGCGACGGCGCTCACTGCGCGGCTCCGGCCTGGGCGGGCGCATCAAGCGGATAATGGCAGCGGACATGCGCGCCGTCGGCGCGGTCGAGCTGCGGCTCCTCCGCGCGGCAGCGGGCGTCGGCATAGCGGCAGCGCGGATTGAACAGGCAGCCGGTCGGCCGGTCATGCAGGCCCGGCACCACGCCGGGGATGGTGGGCAGCCGATTGTGGCCGGTCGCGCGCTCGGGCAGCGCCGAGAGCAGCGCCGCCGTATAGGGATGGCGCGGCGCCGAGAAGAGCTTGGCCGCCGGCTGCTCCTCCACCACCTGGCCCGCGTACATCACCATCACGCGCTGCGCCGTCTCCGCCACCACGCCCATGTTGTGGGTGATCAGGATGAGCGCCATGCCGCGCTCGCGCTGCAGCGACACCAAGAGGTCGAGGATCTGCGCCTGGATGGTGACGTCGAGCGCGGTGGTGGGCTCGTCTGCGATCAGCAGGCGCGGGTTGCACGAGATCGCCATGGCGATCATCACGCGCTGGTTCATGCCGCCGGAGAGCTGATGCGGAAAGGCGTTGAGCCGACCCTCGGGCGCGGGGATACCGACCTGCTCCAGGAGCTCGATGCTGCGCCTGCGCCGCGCCTTGCGGTCGAGGCCCTCGTGGACCCGGAGCGCCTCGCCGAGCTGGAAGCCGATGGTGAAGCAGGGGTTGAGGCTGCTGGTCGGCTCCTGGAACACCATCGCCACGTCCTTGCCGGCGATGCGCCGCCGCTCGCGGTCGCTGAGGCTCAGCAGGCTCTCACCGGCGAAGCTCAGGCGATCGGCGCGGACCTCGCCCGGATAGGCCACCAGCCCCATCATCGCCAGCATGGTGACGCTCTTGCCCGAGCCCGATTCCCCGACGATGCCGAGCACCTCGCCCTGCTCGACCGTGAGCGAGACGCGGTCGACGGCCTTGAGCCGGCCCGCGGTGGTCGGGAATTCGACCGAGAGGTTATCGATCTCGAGGAGCGGCATTATCGCTTGAGCTTGGGATCGAGCGCGTCGCGCAGCCCGTCGCCCATCAGGTTGAACGCCATCACGGTGATCAGGATCGCGAGGCCCGGGAAGGTCACCACCCACCACGCCCGCTGCATGAATTCGCGGGTGTCGGCCAGCATGGTGCCCCACTCCGGCGTCGGCGGTTGCGCGCCGAGCCCCAAGAACCCCAGCGCGGCCGCGTCGATGATCGCGGTGGAGAATCCCAGCGTCGCCTGCACGATCAGCGGCGCCAGGCAGTTCGGCAGCACCGTCAGGAACATGAGCCGCAGCACCGAGGCGCCGTTGGTCCTGGACGCCGTCACGTATTCCTTGGTGAGCTCGGTCAGCACGGCGGCGCGCGTGATCCGCACGTACTGCGGCAGCGCCACGACCGAGACCGCCAGCATGGCGTTGGTGAGGCCGGGCCCGAGGATCGCCACGATGACGATGGCGAGCAGCAGGCTCGGCATGGTCAGCATGATGTCCATGAGCCGCATGATCAGGATCTCGACCGCGCCGCGCGCGAAGCCGGCGATCAGGCCGAGGGAGATGCCGGCCGCGAGCGAGATCGAGACTACCATCGAGCCGATCAGCAGCGAGAAGCGGGTGCCATGCACGAGCCGCGAGAACATGTCGCGCCCGATCGGGTCGGTGCCGAGCGGAAACTGCAGCGAGCCGCCATCCTCCCAGAACGGCGGCCGCAAGAACGCATCGGTGTGGATCTCGATCGGCGATTGCGCCGTAACCTGGTCGGCGAAGAGCGCCAGCAGGATGATCACCAAGATCGCGAAGAGCCCGCCGACCGCGCCCGGATTGTCGCTGAAGTAATACCAGAACTCCCGCAGCGGATGCGGTGGCGCGGGGCGCTTGATCAGGGGCTCGGTCTCGATCTCGGCGGTCATGGCGCTATCGCATGTGCCGGATACGCGGATTGATGAAGCCGTAGAGCACGTCCACGATCACGTTGACGGCCATGACGGAGCAGCCGAGCAGCAGCACGCCGCCTTGCAGCACCGGGTAATCCCGGCGGTTGATCGCCTCCACCAGCCACTTGCCGACGCCGGGCCAGGAAAAGATCGTCTCGGTCAGGATGGCACCCGCGAACAGCGAGCCCACGAAGAGGCCGATCACGGTGATCACGGGGATCAGCGCATTGCGGAGCGCGTGCACGCCGATGACCAGCGAGGGCGCCAGTCCCTTGGCGCGCGCCGTGCGGATGTAGTCCTCGCCCAGCACCTCGAGCATCGCCGAGCGCGTCATCCGCGCGATCACCGCCAGCGGAATCGTGCCGAGCACGATCATCGGCAGGATCAGGTGGCTCACGGCTGAGCGGAAGGCGCCCGTCTGGTCGGAGAGCAGCGAATCGATCAGCAGAAAGCCGGTGACGGGATCCGGGAAATAGGCGTAGTCGATCCGTCCCGAGACCGGCGTCAGATGCCAGGTGTTGGAGAACAGCAGGATCGCCAGCAGGCCCCACCAGAAGATCGGCATGGAGTAGCCGGTGACGGATATCGCCATCACGCCGTGATCGAGGATCGAATTGCGCTTCGCCGCCGCGAGGATCCCGGCGGGGAGCCCCAATATGACCGCGAACAGCATGGCCGAGAGGGAAAGCTCGATGGTGGCGGGAAACAGCTGCTTGAATTCGGAGATCACGGGCTCATGGGTGATCAGGGACCGCCCGAGATCGCCGCTCAGCACGTGCTCTATGTAGGCGAAGTACTGCACATAGAGCGGCCGGTCGAAGCCGTACTCGTGCAGCAGTTCCGCGTGGCGCTCGGCCGGGATGCCGCGCTCGCCCGCCAGCGTCTCGATGGGATCGCCGGGAACCGCGTGGATCAGCAGGAACGCCAGCAGTGTGATCCCGATGAAGGTCGGGATGACCAGCGCCAGCCGGGTGAGGATGAAACGCAGCATGGCCTAAAAGCCGACCGGCGGGACGGCACCTGCCGCCCCGCCAGCCCCTGGATGATCGTGCTCCCGCGTCGAGGCTATTGCAGATCGACGCCGAAGAACTCGTGCTGGCTGAACGGGCTCAGCTTGTAGTTCTGCACTTCCTTGCGCACCGGCGCGTTCTGCACGGCGTGCGCGATGGTGAGCCAC
>DATMMM010000134.1:0-2203 GCA_035569735.1 Allostellaceae bacterium
ATCGCGTCATTCACCCCGCGGCCTTCTTCGAGCCGCATGAGGGCGCGCAATACGACCGCCGCGCGGTGGAGCGCTTCTGGCCGATCGAGCTTGGCAAGCCCGTGCGCTTCGTGGAGGCCGTCGGGAACCAGCGTTGGCTCCATGTGATGAGCGCGGTCCGCGTCGAGACGGTCTCGGTTCCCGCCGGCCTCTTCCGCACCTTCGTGGTGGAGCGCACGATGCAGAGCCTCGAGCCGGGAGCGCGGCCCGCCGCCACCTACACCTACTGGTACGCGCCCGATGCGGGCGCCATCGTCAAGACCGAGCTCCGCCCGGGCGACGGCAGGCGCGCGATTGCCGAGGAAGCCGACGTGATCGGCTATCCGCTGTCGCGGCTGGGCGCCACCTCGACGGGCGCGCTCCCGCAGTGAGCGCGCGCGCAGCGCTGGTCTCGAGGCCGGCATGACTCTCGTCGGATAGGGGCTCACCCGGGATCCGGGCGGCGGCGCGCATAGCCGTCAACCGCAGCGGTTGGGTCCGGCGCTATTCCCCGCTAGAGTTCGAGTCATGTCGGGGGCAGCGGAGGAAACCCGGGTCCCAGGCGCGGAGGGCGCCGAGCGCGCGCTGCCTGCGGCGCTGATCGCGCTTGTCGACGGCGTCCGACGCGTGCTCTCGGCGGAACGCGACCGCTGGTTCCTGTGGCTTCCGGTCTTCATCGGCGCCGGCATCGGCCTCTATTTCTCGCTGACGGCCGAGCCGCCGCTCTGGCTCGCCGCCGGGTTGACGGTGTTCGCGACCCTGATTGTCGCGGTGGCGCGCTGGCGCGAGCGCGGGATTGCGGCAGCGCTGGCGATCGCCGCCGTCGCCCTCGGCTTCGGCTTGGCGGAAATCGAGACATGGGCGGTGGCGGCGCCGGTCCTGCAACGTCCGACCGGCCGCGCGATCGTGGAGGGCCGTGTCGTCGATGTCGAGCCTTTGCCGGCGGGGCGGAGGATCGTGCTCGAGCCTCGCCGCATTGGCGAGCTGCCCCAGGACATGCTGCCGGCGCGGGTCCGGATCACGCTCCGCGACAGAGAGGGTGTGGCGATCCCCGGCGAGGGCGTCGCGATGCGCGCGCTGCTCTATCCGCCCTCGGGCCCCGCAATGCCCGGCGCCTACGACTTCCAGCGCCGAGCCTGGTTCGACCGGCTGGGTGCCGTGGGCTATGCGCAGGGGCCGCTGCGCCCGCTTGAGGATGAGGCGCCCGCGACGTGGCGCGCGTGGCTCGCGGCGCTGCGTGCGGATATGAGCGAGCGCATCATGGCGGCGCTGCCGGGGCGCACCGGCGGCATCGCGGCGGCGATCATCACCGGCGAGACGCACGCCATACCCGAGGCGGACGCGCAAGCCTTCCGCGACGCGGGGCTCGCCCACATCTTGGTGATCGCGGGACTCCACATGGGGCTCGTGGCAGGGCTCGCCTTCTTCGCGGTGCGCGCGGGGTTGGCACTGGTGCCGTGGGTGGCGCTCCGGTTCAACACCAAGAAGGGCGCGGCGGTGGCGGCGCTCCTGGTCACGTTCGGCTACATGCTGCTTTCCGGCGCCACCGTCTCGGCGCGGCGCTCGTTTTTCATGACACTGCTGGTCCTGCTGGCGATCCTGGTGGACCGATTGCATCTCTCGGCGCGCGGCCTCGCCTGGGCGGCACTCGCGATCATGCTGGCAAACCCCTACGCCGCGACCACCGCGGGCTTCCAGATGTCCTTCGCGGCGGTGGCGGGGCTCGTCGCCTTCTACGAGACCTTCCGGGAGCGGATCGGCGGCTGGTATCGCGATGCCGGCCGGATGCGGCCGTGGGCGATGCTCGCCTGCGCGCTCATGCCCTTCGGTCTCGAGCGCGCGGCGCCGATCCCGATGGGCTGGGGCATCGAGGTCATCGCCGAGGTGGCGTCCATCGTGACGTCCTGGCCGGGTGCGGCGCAGCTGGTGCCCTCGATGCCGGTCTGGGGCCTGATGCTGCTGGGCTTCGGCGGGTTCTGGCTCTGCGTGTGGCGGCGCCGCTGGCGGCTGCTCGGACTCGCGCCGATCGCGGCAGGCTATCTCACGCTGCTACTGCCGCGGCCACCCGACGTGCTGATCGATGGGGAGTCGCATTTGATGGCGGTGCGCGGAGCGGACGGAGCCTATCTCGTCTCGGGCGGCGAGCGCTCGCGTTTCGTCGAGGATACCTGGGCGCGCCGCGGTG
>DATMMM010000135.1:0-5615 GCA_035569735.1 Allostellaceae bacterium
CGATCCTGCCGGCGACCTCGAGGCCGGGAATGTCGCTGGCGCCCGGCGGCGGGTCGTATCCGCCCTGCCGCTGCTGGATGTCCGGCCGGTTGACGCCGGCGGCCTTCACCGCGATCAGCACCTCGCCCATTCCGGGGAGCGGCATCGGCCGGGTCACGGGCTTCAGCACCTCGGGCCCGCCGGGCTCGCTGATCTCGATGGCGGTCATGGTCGCGGGCAAGCTGGTCATCGGGCGCGATCCTCACGGGAATTTCATGGCGCCGGCCGGGGCGGGCGGATTGCGTCAATAGCCGGATCGCGCAAGACTGGCAACAGGCGAGGAGGCGGACATGGACGAGGACGATCTCTTGCCGCTACGCAAGAAGCCGGTGCTCAAGGATCTGGCGCCGATGGCGATCGCCGAGCTCGAGGGCTACATCGCCGGGCTCGAGACCGAGATCGAGCGCGCCAAGGCCGAGATCGCGCGCAAGCGTGCCCAAAAAAGCGGCGCCGAGCAGCTGTTCAAACGGTAACGTGCCTGATCTCAGAATTGCCGGAAGCGCCCCCTCACCCTAACCCTCTCCCCAAGGGGAGAGGGGATGACACGAGGCGCGAATGCTCCCTCTCCCCATCGGGGAGAGGGTTGGGGTGAGGGGCAAAGCGCACTATCTTCCTCCGAACAAATCCAGGCAGGAGCAGCGCACATGTTGAAAGGCAAGGCGGCGATCGTCACGGGATCGACCAGCGGTATCGGGCTCGGCATCGCGCAGGCACTCGCGGCCGAGGGTGCCGCGATCATGCTGAACGGCTTCGGCGACAAGGCGGAGATCGAGAAACTGCGCCAGGAGCTCGCCAAGACGCACGGCGTCAAGGTCGGCTACTCCGGCGCCGACATGTCGAAGTCCGGCGACATCCGCGAGATGGTGCAGCAGGCGGCGAGCGAGCTGGGCTCGGTCGACATGCTCGTCAACAACGCGGGCATCCAGTTCGTGGCGCCGGTGGAGGAATTTCCCGAGGACAAGTGGAACGCGATCATCGCGATCAACCTCTCGGCCGCCTTCCACGCGATCAAGGCGGCGTTGCCGCTGATGAAGCAGCGCAAATGGGGCCGCATCGTCAACATCGCCTCGGCGCACGGGCTGGTCGCGAGCGAGGAGAAGGTGGCCTATGTTTCGGCGAAGCACGGGCTCGTCGGCATGACCAAGACGGTGGCGATCGAGGCCGCGAACCACGGCGTCACCTGCAATGCGATCTGCCCGGGCTGGGTGCTGACGCCGCTGGTGCAAAAGCAGATCGAGGCGCGCGCCAAGGAGCAGGGCGTGCCGGTCGAGAAGGCGAAGAACGACCTGTTGCGCGAGAAGCAGCCGATGCTGCAATTCACCAGCCCCGAGCAGATCGGCGCGCTCGCGGTCTACCTCGCAAGCGACGCCGCCGCCACCGTCACCGGCACCGCCATCTCCATCGACGGCGGCTGGGTCGCGCAGTAAGGCTAGAGCGCCAGCGCCAAGTCGTAAGCACGGTCGCAGGCAAGCCCCTCTCCCGCCCAAGCGCGGGCGAGTGGTTTACTTTCGCCTGTGCCGCAAGCTCGTCAGAGCAATCGCTAGAATGCTCGACATCTCCGGTGCCCCTTTAGCGCGGCGTTAACGGCGGGGCCTTAGGGTGCCACGGACGGCACGTGCCAAAGGCAACCCACGCACCTTGTCGTCCGTCAAAACCTTCCTTGGCTAGTTGGGAGCCGTCCCTCCGGGGCGGCTCCTTTAGCTTCCGCTCCGACATCGGCTATGGTGCTGTCCTCGAGGGTCGCGTGAGGGCATGCCAATGGCCGAGGCAAAATTTCCGGGATTTTCTACGCTCAGTCTCCATGCGGGGCAGCGGCCCGATCCTGCGACCGGTGCGCGGGCGGTGCCGATCTATCAGACCACCAGCTTCGTCTTCCGCAGCACCGAGCATGCGGCCGCGCTCTTCAACCTGGAGGAGCCGGGCTTCCTCTATTCGCGGATCGCCAATCCCACGGTGGCGGTGCTGGAGGAGCGGCTGGCGGCGCTCGAGGGCGGCGTCGGCGCCCTCTGCACCGCGAGCGGACAGGCGGCGCTGCATCTGGCGATCGCGACGCTGATGGGCGCGGGCGGCCACATCGTGGCGGCGGCCTCGCTTTATGGCGGCTCGATCAATTTGTTGAAGCTGACCCTGCCCCGCTTTGGGATCGAGGCGAGCTTCGTCGATCCGCGCGATCCCGCGGCCTTCCGCGCGGCGATCAAGCCGGAGACGCGGCTCGTCTTCGCGGAGATCCTCGGCAATCCCGGGCTCGAGGTGCTGAACGTGCCGGCGGTGGCGCAGGTCGCGCATGAGGCCGGCCTGCCGCTCTTCATCGATGCCACTTTCGCCACACCCTACCTCTGCCGCGTGCTCGACCATGGCGCCGACCTCGTCATGCATTCCGCGACCAAGTGGCTCGGCGGCCACGGCATCGCGATCGGCGGCGCGCTGATCGACGGCGGCCGGTTCGACTGGGAGGCCTCCGGCAAGTTCCCGACCTTGACCGAGCCGTATGCGGGCTATCACGGCATCGACTTCGCGGAGGAGTTTGGGCCGCAGGCCTTCGTGATGCGCGCCCGCTCGGAGGGCTTGCGCGATTTCGGCGCCTGCATGAGTCCCGCGAACGCCTTCCACATCCTGCAGGGCGTGGAGACGCTGCCGCTGCGGATGGCGCGCCATATGGAGAACACGCGCCGTGTGCTCGACTTCCTCTCCGCGAGCGAGGCGGTGGCGTGGGTCATTCATCCCGATCTTCCGAGCCATCCCGATCACGCGCTCGCCAAAGAAATACTGCCGCGGGGCGCGGGCTCGATGGTGAGCTTCGGCATCAAGGGCGGCCGGGCCGCGGGCGCGCGCTTCATCGATAGCGTCAAACTGATCTCGCACCTCGCCAATGTCGGCGACGCCAAGACGCTGGTCATCCATCCCGCCAGCACCACGCATCAGCAGATGAGCGCGGAGCAGCTCAAGACCGCGGGCGTGGGCGAGGACATGATCCGGCTCTCCGTCGGCCTCGAGGAACCCGAGGACATCATCGACGATTTGGCCCAGGCGCTGCGCGCCGCGCAGAAGTCGCTGCCCAAGGCCGCGGAATAGCCATGGAGCTCCGCGATAGCGGCAAGCGCGTCTTCGCGGCGACCGGCGGCCGCGCCTTCGATGTGGCACTCCCGGCGGCGGTGTTCCTGCACGGCGCCGGCATGGATCACACGGTCTGGGCGCTGCAGACGCGCTCCTTCGCGCATCACGGCCGCAGCGTGCTGGCGCTCGACCTGCCCGGCCACGGCGGCAGCGAAGGACCCGCGCTCTCGGGCATCCCCGCGATGGCGGAGTGGGTGCTGGAGGTGCTGCGCGTCGCGGGTGTGCGCCGGGCCCGGATCGCCGGCCACAGCATGGGTTCGCTGGCGGCGCTGGAGGCGGCGGCGCGCGCGGGCGATGCGGTCGAGGGCCTGGCGCTTCTGGGGTTCGTGCCGGAACTCGGCGTCCATCCGGATCTGCTCGAGGCCGCGCGGGCGGGCGCGCACGCCGCGCTCGATCTCATGGTGGGCTGGAGCTTCGGCGCGCAGGCGCGCTTCGGCAGCACGCCGGCGCCCGGGCTCTGGCTCGCGGGCGAGGCCATGCGCCTCCTCGAGCGCGCGTCCTCGGCGAGCCTCGCGACCGACCTTCTCTCCTGCGCCACCTACGACGGTGCCGGAGCGGCGGCGGCGCGCATCCGCTGCCCGACGCTGTTCCTGCTGGGTGCCGAGGACCGCATGACGCCCGCCGCCAAGGGCAAGGCCTTCGCCGAGCGCATCACGGGCGCCGCGGTCACGGTGCTGCCGGGCGTGGGCCACATGATGATGATCGAGGCCCCCGTCGCGACCCTCGCGGCCCTCAAGACGGTGCTCTGAGCCCCGTGTCTTGCGCTTCGGAACAAAGGAAAGTTTCACCACGGAGACACGGAGAGCACAGAGAAACCGAGTTGCGGCGAAGCCACAGTGCTTATCCTTGGCGACTTGGCGTCTTGGCGGTTCAAGATTCACCACCAAGGCGCCAAGGACGCCAAGAAACGATTCTCGCGGCTCCGCCGCAAAAGAACCTCCGTGCTCTCTGTGTCTCTGTGGTGAAACCAACGTTGCTTCTCTGCAATAGGACGAGAGAGGAATGATGGCCGAGGGCGAGCAGGAGCGGCGCGTGGATTATCCGCGGTTTCTGGAGATCCCCACGCGCTGGATGGACAACGACATCTACGGCCACGTCAACAACGTGGTCTACTATTCCTACTTCGATACCGTGATCAATCAGTACCTGATCGAGGCGGGCGGGCTCGACATCCACGGCGGAGCGATCATCGGCATCGCCGTCGAGAGCCAGTGCCGCTTCCACCGCTCGCTCGAGTTCCCCGACGTGATCGATGCGGGCTTGCGCGTGGGCCGGCTCGGCAACACCAGCGCGCGCTACGAGATCGGCCTGTTCCGCCGCGGCGATGAGGAGCCGGCAGCGACCGGGCATTTCGTCCATGTCTTCGTCGACCGCGCGAGCCGCCGCCCGGTGCCGATCCCCGCGGGCATCCGCGCCGCGCTGGAGCGACTCGTGGCGCCAGCGCGGCGTTGACGGCTCAACCGGGATGAGCGAGGGTCAACGGCAAAAGGGGGCACAGGGCAAGACGTCGTCGGGGGAAGGGCATTGTCCAGGGCTTTGCGGCGCGTGGTGTCCGGGCCGGCGGTATCGGCGGTCTGGATCCTGCTGTGCGCTCTCTACATCCAGACCCAGGTGGGCTGGGCTGTGCTGTTGCAGCTGTTGCCGCACGAGATCGCCATCGCGGCGCTCGGCGTGCTGGCGCCGATCGCCTTCATCTGGGTGGTGACGGGGTTCACGCAGCGGGCCGACGCGCTGACCGAGAGCTCGCGGCAGCTTGCCGAGGCCGTGACCGCGCTGGTGTTCCCCTCCAAGGCTTCCGAGGCCCGCGGGCGCGAGGCCGGCGAGAGCCTGCGGGCGCTGGCGGAGGCGCTGAGCGCGTCCTCGACCCAGGCGGTCGAGCGGCTCGAGCGCGCCGCGACCGCGCTCAGCGGACGACTGGAGGGGATCGTCGCCTCCGTGTCGACGGCGGCCGAGCGGGCCGAGAGTTCCGAGCGCGAGCTCTTGGCGACCTCCGACACCGTGGCCAAGCTCACCGGCGCGCTCCAGTCCCACACGCGAGGCATCGAGCAGGTGGTGGGCCACGACCTCGCCACTGCGACGGACCGGCTGGCGGGTCAGATCACCGTCGTTGAGCTGGCGGTGAGCCGCGCCTTCGCCGCCGGCGCGCAGAAGGCCTCCGAGCAGGTCGAGACGGCCGGGCGCGAGGTGGTGGAGGGGCTCGAGAGCGCGGCCGATCGCGCGGTCGACCAGTTCCGGACCGCCGGAGACCGCTCGGCCGAGGGTCTTGCCGTCGCCGTGCAGCGCCTGGAAACCTCGCTCGCGGATTTCGACGGCATGGTCGACGAGGTCGCGAGCAAATCCGCCAACCGCGTGGTCCAGCGCGGCCGCGAGGTCGAGCAGCAGCTCGCCGGCGCCACCGACCGGCTCGACCAAGCCGCGGTCAATCTCACCACCAGCGCGCGGCGCGGCTTCGAGGCGCTGCA
>DATMMM010000136.1:0-4189 GCA_035569735.1 Allostellaceae bacterium
TCGCGGCCAATCTGGAACCATTCTTCCAAGCCGGCACGAAAGCGCTCGATACTTGGCGCGTGGTGAGCGAGGAGCTCTTGGAATTCGGCAAATCGCGTCTCACCCGCAACATGGAGATGAGCCGCAAGGTCACGGAATCCCCGAGCCTCGACAAGGCGATCGAGGCGCAGGCGGATTTCGCGCGTTCGATGATGCAGGACTACATCGCCGAAACCGGCAGGCTCGCCGAGCTCAGCACCCGCGCCATGGCCGAGACCTTCTCCTGCTGGAAGTCCGAGGCCGCGAAGACGCCGGCCGGCCGCGCGGCGCAGCGATTCGAATCCGAGGTCGAGGACGCCGCTAAGCACTCCCTCGCAGCGGAGTAAGCGTCCCCTCGCCTCCCGCGTGATCCGCGGGAGGCGAGAGTTGCCGCTCCAACTCGGCAATGCCACTCTCCCTCTCCGATCGTGAGAGGGCGAGGGAAAACATGGCCGGAGAGCAGGAGGATGTTGCGGCCGTCCGCCGCTGGTTCGAGCGGCTGGCGGAGCATGTGCGCGCGGTCGATTTCACGGGCGCCCGGCCGATCTTCGCCGAGGACATGATCGCCTTCGGCACCTTCACCGACTTCATGACCGGCCGCGACAAGGCGGAAGCGGCGCAGTGGCGCAACGTCTGGCCGCATATCGACGCGTTCCGCTGGCGGCCCGACATCCGCGCCATCGTCTCGGCCGACCGTCTCACCGCGGTCGGCGTGGCGATCTTCGAGTCGACCGGCTATACGCCCGACGGCACGCCCTACCCACGGCCCGGCCGCGCCACCGTCGCCTTAACGAGAGAGACGCCCGGCGAGGAGTGGGTCGCCAACCACACGCACATGTCGCTCTTCCGCGACGTGCCGACCCGCTCCCACAGGGGAAAACCGGAGAAGACACCGTGAGCCCCGCTCCCGGCGTCGCGATCGAGCGGGTCGACCACATCGGCTTCCGCGTGCGGGACCTCGACCGCGCGCTCGCCTTCTACCGCGTGCTGGGATTCGAGCTGCATCACACGGTGACCTTCGACGCGGTCGCCATCATCAAGAACCGTGCCGGCGTCGAGATCAACCTGATCATCAATGCCGACGCCGGCGATCCCGCCAGCAACATCCTGATGGACGTGCCCGAGAAATACGCAGGCTATACGCACGTCGCCCTCCGCGTCGCCTCGATCGCCGACACGCTCAAGGCGCTCGAGGCGCACGGCATCAAGATCACCCAAGGCCCTGTCCAGTTCGGCGCCGACGGCGGCGTCTCCCTGTTCGTGCGCGACCCCGATCGAAACGTCATCGAGCTCCGCGGCGCCGATGCCGCGGGCGTTGAGGGGGTGGGGCGCTACGTGCCGGGGTGAAGGTCGAGCGATCGGGTTCGTCACCGGAACGGATTGATGATGATCACGCCTTCGATCTCCTGCCCGTGGCTCATGTCCTCGCTGTAGAGCTCTCGGCAGCCGAGCGCGCGGGCGGCGGCGACGATCGCGCTATCCCAGTAAGACAAGCCGTGCGAGGTCGTGATCTCGAGTGCGCCCATCAGGATCGAAAGAGTGATGTCTTGGACCGTGAAGCGCGTCCAGGTGGCGATCAAGCCGGCGGCGATGTCGTGCGGCAGCGGATCGAGCTGCGTCGACCGCGTCGCCTGGACGTAGAACTCCTGCAGCACCTGAACCGAGAGCGCTCCCTCGTCGCGCTCCAGAAGTGCAACCGCACGCTCCCGCTTGGCCGCTTCCCGGGCATCCCGGCTAATGGAATAGAGCAGGACGTTGGTGTCGAGGAAGTGGCGGGGCGGCATCAACCGCGACGGTGTACGTCTTCGCGGGAGAGCCGGTCGGCTGCCCGGAATGCGGTAATGCGCTCGCGGAGCGCGCGTTCCTCTCGTTTTAGCCGCTCGGTCTCGGTCTCTTCCGAGCCCAGTTGTTGGAGAAAGCGCTTCACGAGCGCGGACACAGAGGTGTCCCGTTGGGCCGCCGCCATGCGGGCGCGGCGATAGGTCTCGTCGTCTAGTGATACTGTGATATTTTTCACAGAACCACCTTACCCCTTCCAATCTGCCCAGTCAACGCCTGATGCGTTGGGCCTCTCTTGGCTTGGTTCAGTCCGGCTGTACGCCTCAGGTGTATGACCGTTCCGTCCGGTGTTTCGGCCGCATGCTCGGCCTCGGACCAGGAAAACCATGGCCACCGCCGCCCAGATCGCCGCCAACCGCCGCAACGCCTTGAGGAGCACCGGGCCTCGGACAGCCCAAGGCAAGGCGGTCTCGTGCCGGAATGCGCTGCGGCATGGGCTGACCGCGCGGCGGGCAGCGGTTCGCGACGAGGACGCCGAGGATTACCAGCGGTTTCGGGCGGAGCTGCGCGTCTCGCTGGCGCCGCGGGACGACCGCGAGGGGCTGCTCGCCGAAGCGGCGGTGGATGCGGCCTGGCGGATTCGGCGCGCGGCACAAGAGGAGGCGGCGTTCTTCAATCGCGTCGGACGCCTCGACCTCTCACCCTTGGAGTTCCGCGAGCTTCTCACGCTCGCCCGCTACGGCGTGACGGCCGACCGCGCGTTTCACCGCGCGCTCGCCCTGCTGGACCGCCGGCGGACCAAATTCAGGTCCCCGCCTCGCGCGGAAAAGGGATTTCGCGGAGGGAAGCCAATTCTCGCCCTACCTCCTCCGCGCGACCGCGATATTGTCGATGAGCCGGGTCTTGCCCAGCCAAACCGCGCTCAGGATGCGGCCGGGCCGGTCGAGGCTCGCGAGCGGCGCCAGGGTCTCGGCGTCGGCGACCTCGAGGTAGTCGATGGAGCTGACGCCAGCGCGGCTGAGCGCCGCGAGCCCGTCGGCGCTCACCGCCGCCGCGTCATCGCCCGCTTCGAGCCGCCGGGCCATCTCCTGGAGCGTGCGATAGAGCGCGGGTGCCACGGCGCGCTGCTCGGGCGTCAGGTAGACGTTGCGCGAGGAGAGCGCCAGGCCGTCGCTGTCGCGCACGGTCCGCACGCCCTCGATCGCGACGGGAATATCGAGGTCGCGCGCCACCCGGCGGATCACCTGCAGCTGCTGGAAATCCTTCTCGCCGAAGAGCGCCACGTCGACTTGCGACTGCAGCAGGAGCTTGCTCACCACGGTCGCGACACCCGCGAAATGCCCAGGCCGGAACGGGCCGCACTGCCGCTCGGCAATGGGGCCCGGCGTCACCGTGACGGCGAATCCTGGCGGATAGATTTCCGCGACACTGGGCGCGTAGAGCAGATCGCAGCCGGCGCCTGCCAGCAGCGCCGCGTCCGCGGCCTCGTCGCGGGGGTAGCGGGAAAAATCCTCGTTGGGCCCGAACTGCGTCGGATTGACGAAGAGGCTCGCGACCACGCGCGGGCAGAGCGCGCGGCCGCGCTCGACCAGCGCCAGATGCCCGCGATGGAGCGCGCCCATGGTCGGCACCAGCGCCACCCGTTCACCGGCACGCTGCCAGCCGCCCACGACGGCGCGCAGGTCCGACACGGTGCGGACCGTCGGCAATGCCCTGTCCTGTCTCGGTGCGGGAGCGCTCATGCTGCGCTGCGATGTAGACCTTGGCGGAGAGCGGGCCAAGGCCCTCGGCTCTGGCGAGAAGCACGAGATGAAAAAACGGTAACGTGGGGTTGCATTGACGCCGGCCCCCGCCGCTCACTAGACTCAACCATTCGTCGTTCTGTGGGAGCCATCGCATGTCGTCGCTCACTCGCCGCCGCTTCCTCTCCACCACAGGGCTCGCGGGTGCCGGCGCCGGCGCGGCCCTGCTCACGGGCAAGGCAGCCGCGGCCTTCACCCAGAAGCCGATGGATGCCGAGACGCACAAGCTCTACGCGAACGCCTGCGGCGGACCGGACGCGAAGGCCTATCACCAGCAGATTCTCGCCGAGGCGAAAGCGAAGCTGCCGAGCGGCATCAGCGACGCCGAGATCGAGTCCGCGATGGCGGCCCTCACCTGTCCGGTCTGCGGTTGCCGGCTGATCGGCTGAGCGGCGCGCGATGGATCTGCACCTCTCGACCTGGGAAGAGGTCGAGGCCTACCTCAAGCGCTCCAAGGGCATCATCCTGCCGGTCGGCTCGACCGAGCAGCACGGGCCCAACGGCCTCATCGGCACCGACTGGATCTGCGCCGAGGCGATCAGCCGGGGCGTCGGCGAGAAGACCGGCGCGCTGGTCGGCCCCACCATCAA
>DATMMM010000137.1:0-15391 GCA_035569735.1 Allostellaceae bacterium
TATGTCGAGATGTCCGCGCCAGCGCGCCGGATTTTCACCCTGGCGATAGCCACGCACCTTCGCCCAATTCAAGATTGCCTCGATCCGCCCACGGAGCCGGCTCGCCGTCTCGGCTTTCTTTGACCAGATCGGCTCAAGAACCCGCATGACCAGGCCGGTATCGATCGCCTGAACGGCAAGTGCGCCGATCTCGGGATAGGCATAGGTGTGGAGCGTTGCTTCCCATTGCGCCGCATGCTTCGCGTTGCGCCAGCCAGCCTTATGCGCGGCGATGTATTTCTCGGCGGACGCTTCGAAAGTGATCGACTTGGCACTGTCGAGCCTAGCCCGATGCCTCTCAGCGCGCCGAGCGTCGATCGGATCAATGCCGTCATACCGCTGCTTCCGATACTCGGCGGCGCGCGTGCGCGCTTCACCCAAGCCGATGGTGTGGAGAGGACCCATGCCCATCCACCGCGGCCGGCCGTTCAGCATGAAGCGGAAAACCCAGTTCTTGGTCCCCTCAGGCGTAATACGCAGATAGAGCCCTCCGCCGTCCGCGTACATACCCGGCGTCTCTGCCTTGTCCACTTTGAGCGCTGTCAGCCTGCTAATCGTCCGCGCCATCTTGGCCTTAGGATCCACAATCCAGTCCACAGTCTGAGCTCAAATTATGGCGAAGCACCGCGAATGTGTAAAGGTTGAAATTCCCCGTAGCTAGCGGCTTTCTACGGGGGTTTTTGAAAGATGGCGAATGATGACGAAAGATGAAATGGCGGAGAGGGAGGGATTCGAACCCTCGGTACCCAGTAAAGGGCACAACGGTTTTCGAGACCGCCCCGATCGACCACTCCGGCACCTCTCCGCGATCGGATTCGGGGCGAGGCTTGCGTTGATCCGCCGCCCCTCCCGAAAGGCGGCGGAGCCTACCTCAGGCTCGCCGCGCCCCGCAACCGGCGGCCCCGTCAGAGCCCGCCAAAAGCGTTGACTTAAGGGGCGCCGCGGCTATAGTGCCGGCCTCCGCGGACGGGGTTCGGCCCGTCCGTTCGAGTTTTGAGCCTGGCCGAACCCGATCAGCGAAGCACCCATGTATGCCGTGATCCGCACTGGCGGAAAGCAATATAAGGTCGCCAAGGACGACGTGATCGTCGTCGAGACCGTGCCCGCCGAGGCGGGCGCCACGGTGACGCTCGGCGAGGTGCTGCTGGTGGCCGACGGCGCCGCGACCACCGTGGGCACGCCCACGGTCTCCGGCGCCGAGGTGACCGCCACCGTGGTCGAGCACAAGCAGGGCGACAAGGTCTTGATCTTCAAGAAGCGGCGGCGCCACAACTACCGCCGCAAGATCGGCCATCGGCAGCCGCTGACGGTCCTGAAGATCACCGGCATCAGCGCCGGCAAGTAACCAGGGAGATCCACCATGGCCCATAAAAAGGCTGGCGGCTCCTCGCGCAACGGGCGCGATTCCGCGGGCCGCCGTCTCGGCGTCAAGAAGTTCGGCGGCGAGATCGTCGTGCCCGGCAATATCCTCGTGCGCCAGCGCGGCACGGAGTTCCACCCCGGCCGCAACGTCGGGATGGGGCGTGACCACACGATCTTCGCAACCTCGGGCGGGCATGTGAGCTTCCAGCGCCGCCGCGGCGGGCGCGTCTTCGTCTCGGTTCTGCCGCGACCGGCGGAGGCTGCCGACTAGGCCGTTCCGCCCGCGCGCCACCGCGCCCTGCTCGAAACCGAAGGGGGAATGGCCGGCCATTCCCCCTTTTTCGTGCCCACGCTTCAGTTTTGAGAGACCTCGCCCGTGCAGTTCCTCGACCAATGCAAGATCTTTCTCCGCAGCGGCGACGGCGGTGCGGGCTCGGCGAGCTTTCGCCGCGAGAAGTTCATAGAGTTCGGCGGCCCCGACGGCGGTAACGGGGGGCGCGGCGGCGACGTGGTGTTCGAGACGGCGGCTAATCTCAACACGCTGATCGACTATCGTTATCAGCAGCATTTCCGGGCCCAGAACGGGCGCGGCGGCGCCGGCCGGAACCGCAGCGGTGCCGCCGGCGCGCCACTGATGCTGCGCGTCCCCATCGGGACGCAAGTGCTCGACGAAGACCGCGAGACCCTGCTGCTCGATCTCATCAAGCCCGGCGAGCGCACGGTCTTCTTGCACGGCGGCGACGGCGGCTTCGGCAATGCGCATTACAAGAGCTCCACCAATCGCGCGCCGCGCCGGGCGGATCCGGGCTGGCCCGGCGAGGAGCGCTGGGTGTGGCTGCGCCTCAAGCTGATCGCGGATGCCGGCCTGGTCGGCCTGCCGAACGCCGGCAAGTCGACGCTGCTCGCCGCGGTGTCCCACGCCAAGCCAAAGATCGCGGACTATCCCTTTACCACCCTGAGGCCGCAATTGGGCGTGGTGCGCATGGGCGACGAGGAGTTCGTGCTGGCGGATCTCCCGGGCTTGATCGAAGGCGCCAGCGAGGGCTCGGGCCTCGGACACCGCTTCCTCGGCCATGCCGAGCGCTGCGCCGTGATCCTGCACCTGATCGACGGGACGCAAGAAGACGTGGTCGGCGCCTACCGCACCATCCGCGCGGAGCTCGAGGCCTATGGCCACGGTCTCGCGGAAAAGCCGGAGATCATCGGCCTCAACAAGGCGGACGCCATTCCGCGGGAGGAGGTCCCGAAGCTCCGCCGTAAGCTCGCGCGCGCCTCCAAAGGCAGCGTGCTCCCGCTCTCCGGTGTCACGGGCCAGGGCGTACCCGAGGTAACGGCGGCACTCATGAAAACCATCATGCAGGAACGTGCGCGCGAGCAGGCCGAGGCTCCGGAGCCGGCCTCGTGACCGCGCTCGCGGACGCCCGTCGCTTGGTGGTCAAGATCGGCTCGGCGCTGCTGGTGGACGATCGCACCGGCGACATCCGGCGTGGCTGGCTGGAGGCGCTCGCCGATGATGTCGCCCGCTGTGTCGGGCGCGGCCAGGAGGTCCTGCTGGTCTCTTCGGGCGCCATCGCCGTGGGCCGGCGGCATCTCGGCCTCCTGGGCAGCGCGATCAAGCTGGAGGAGAAGCAGGCCGCGGCCGCCACCGGCCAGATCCGCCTAGCGCACGCCTACCAGGAGGCGCTGGCCCGGCACCGGCTCACCGTGGCGCAGATCCTGCTCACGCCCGAGGATACCGAGGAACGCCGCCGTCATCTCAACGCGCGCGCGACGCTGACCCAGCTCATGGCGCTTCGGGCAATTCCCGTGATCAACGAGAACGACACGGTGGCCACCGCCGAGATCCGGTTCGGCGACAACGATCGCCTGGCGGCGCGGGTGGCGCAGATGGTAAGTGCCGACACACTGGTGCTGCTCTCCGACATCGACGGCCTTTACACCGCCGATCCCCGCACCGATGCGGCCGCGCGGCACATCCCGGAGGTGCACGAGCTCAGCACGGAAATCGAGGCGATGGCGGGCGCGGCGCCGCCGGGCATGAGCTCCGGTGGCATGGTGACTAAGCTCGCCGCTGCGCGCATCGCCATGGCCGCGGGCTGCCGGATGGTGATCGCCAAGGGTGCCGCGCTGCGGCCGCTGAGCGCGCTCGAGGCCGGTGCGCGCGCGACTTGGTTCGTGCCATCCTCCGAACCCCTGACCGCCCGCAAGCGCTGGATCGCCGGCAGTTTGAAGCCATTGGGCACGCTGGTGGTCGACGACGGCGCCGCCGCCGCCTTGGCTCGCGGCACCAGCTTGCTGCCGGCGGGTGTGGTCGCGGTCGAGGGCGACTTCGAGCGCGGCGATCCCGTACTGGTGAGCCGACGCGACGGACGGGAAGTCGGGCGCGGGCTATCAGCCTATTCGAGCGCCGATGCCCGCGCGATCGCCGGACACAAGAGCCGCGAGATCGAGGCGATCCTCGGCTATCGCGGCCGCGACGAGGTGATCCATCGCGACGACCTCGTGATGGCGCGCGAGCGATGAGCGGTCAGGCTCATGAGGACTCAGCTGCGAGCGCGCCATCGCCACTCGATCACGAGCGCGGCAAGACTGCCCACGATCACGGTACAGGCGCCCGCGATCACGCCGCCGATAGGTACCAGCTCGAAGGCCAGGCTGCACAGGAAGCCGCCTTGCGCGAGATCGACGTAGGCCGCCCGGAAGCCGAGGACGTCGTAGAGCGAGACGAACATCGTGCCGGCGATGGCGAGCTCCGCGAGGAAGCGCGTCGTCCGACCGCGGCTGGCAAGGCGGACGCAGCCGCTGAGCAGCAGAAAGGGGATGAGGCTCACGCCCACATAGGTGAGCAGCCCCAGCGTGGCGCCAGGCCCGGTGTCGCCCCAAATCCCCATGTCGCGCGCCAGCTGGTTGCCGACCCCACCAAGGCCCGGCTCGCCGAAGCATGGCGTGCCGCCGTTGAGGGCCAGCATCGCTGCCATGGCTGTCCAGATGACGGACAGCACGGCGGCTCCAGCCGCAAGCGGGAGCCTGCAGAACATCTTTCTGCGCCTTGCTTCCCCTTGGGCATCGTCGGCCGGAGAACCGAACCCGCTCATTGCGTCTGCCTTCCCCCTTCGGCACTGCTTGCCGGTGATCGCAGCCGAAGCCGTGCGCTTCCGTCCATATTGTGCACCACGGTATGCGCGGCCACAAAAGCCGTGAACTTCGACCGCTCCTCCGTTACGGTTTTGCCATGAGCGTGCTCCGCCCTGTCGAAACCGAGCTTGGCTCGGCCATGCGCGAGATCGGCGTCACCGCGCGGGCCGCGGCGCAGGTACTCGCCCACGCAAACACTGAATTGAAGAGCCGGGCGCTCCGCGTTTCCGCGGAGGCGATCCGAGACCACCGCGCCGAGATTCTCGCGGCCAACGCCCGCGACCTCGACGAAGCCGGGCGCGCCCAGTTGTCGGCGGCGGTGGTCGATCGACTCATATTGGACGAGAAGCGGGTGGCGGGGATCGCCGACAGCCTCGAGGCGGTTGCCGCATTTCCCGATCCCGTGGGCACGGTGCTGGCCGAGTGGACGCGGCCCAATGGCCTTGCGATCTCGCGCGTGCGCACGCCCCTCGGGGTGATCGGGATCATCTACGAATCGCGGCCCAACGTCACCGCGGATGCTGGCGGTCTTTGCCTGCGCGCAGGCAATGCCGCGATCCTGCGCGGCGGATCAGAAAGTTTCCATTCCTCGCGCGCGATCGTGCGGTGCCTCCACCAGGGCCTCAAAACCGCGAACCTCCCCGAAGGCGCCATACAGCTGGTCCCGACCCGTGACCGCGCCGCAGTCGGCATCATGCTCGGCATGGCCGAATTCATCGACGTCATCGTGCCGCGCGGCGGTCGCTCGCTGATCGAACGCGTCCAAGCCGAGAGCCGCATTCCCGTAATCGCGCACCTCGAGGGCAATTGCCACGTCTATGTCGATGGCGCGGCCGATCTCGCCAAGGCGCGCGCGATCGTGCGCAATGCCAAGCTCCGGCGCGTCAGCGTCTGCGGCGCCGCCGAGACCCTCCTGGTGGACCGCGCCATCGCCGAGCGCGCGCTGCCGCCCATATTGGCGGAGCTCAAGGCGGGCGGCTGCGAGATCCGCGGCGACGTCGCGACGCGCGCTCTCGACCCCACGGCGAAGCCTGCGAGCGAGCAGGACTGGCGCACGGAGTACCTCGACGCCATCATCGCGGTGCGCGTGATCGATGGCGTGGAGGCCGCGATCGCGCACATTAACGAGTACGGCTCGCATCACACCGACGCCATTGTGACCGAAAATACCTTGGCCGCCGAGCGCTTCCTCGACCGGGTCGAGAGCGCCATCGTGCTTCTCAATGCCTCCACTCAGTTCGCGGACGGAGCGGAGTTCGGCATGGGCGCGGAGATAGGCATCTCCACCAACAAGCTCCACGCGCGCGGTCCGGTGGGCGCAGAGCAGCTCACCAGTTTCAAATATGTCGTGCGCGGCAACGGGCAGGTGCGCCCCTGAGATCGCTGCTCGCGCTGCCGCCTTCACTGGCGAGCCGCGCCCGCCGCCGGATCGGGCTGCTCGGCGGCTCGTTCAATCCCGCCCACCGCGGCCACCTGCACATCAGCCTCGAGGCCCTGAAGCGCTTGGACCTGGCCGAAGTCTGGTGGCTGGTGGCGCCGCAGAACCCGCTGAAGCCCGTCAAGGGCATGGCCTCGTTCGAGACGCGCCTCGCCAGTGCGCGCGCCCTGGTGCGGCACCCCCGGATCGCCGTCACAGACCTCGAGGCCCGGCTCGGCACCCGCTACACCGCCGATACCCTCGCCGAGCTTCGAAGACGGTTTCCGAACAGCCACTTCGTCTGGCTGATGGGCGCCGACAATCTCGCACAAATCCGCCATTGGGAGCGGTGGCAGGATGTTTTTCGCCTGGCCGCGGTTGCGGTTTTCGACCGGCCTACCTATTGTCTAAGGGCGCTCGCCGGGCTTGCGGCGCAGCGTTTCAAGCGGCGGCGAAAGCCACCCCGGGATGCTCGGCGCCTTGCCGACGCGAAGCTTCCGGCCTGGGGTTTATTCCGGATCCGCTTGGACGCAAGCTCGGCAACAGCCTTGCGCGCCCGGAAAAGCCGGGCGACCACGACAACGAGGTGATGACCATACCGCGCGCGAAATCGACGCCCCGCCCGAAGGCGGGTCCCGCCCCGAGCCTCCTCGAGTGCATCGAGCAGGCTCTCGACGACGGCAAGGCAGAGGATGTCGTCGTCATCGGCCTCCAAGGCAAGACCAGCATCGCAGACCACATGGTGATCGCCACCGGCCGCTCCCAGCGGCAGGTCTCGGCGCTCGCCGAGCGAGTGCTCACCACGATCCGCGAGCGCGGCAACGCACGCGCGGGCTCCGAAGGCATGCGCCAGGGCGATTGGGTTCTGATCGACGCCGGAGATGTTATCGTGCACCTGTTCCGGCCCGAGGTGCGCAGCTTTTATAATCTCGAGAAGATGTGGGGCGCCGATTTCAGCGAGGCCGGCGGGGCCTCGAGCTGAGCCGCGCAGTTGCGGCTCTTGATCGCGGCCGTCGGGCGGATGAAGGCGGGCCCGCTCGCCGAGCTGCAATCCGAATACGTGAAACGGCTGAGCGGACCGGTCGGGATCAAGGAGGTCGAGGAGCGGCGCGCCTTGCCACCTGCCGACCGCAAGGCCAAGGAGGGTGAGCTGCTGCTGGCGGCGTTGCCTGAAGATGCCTTGCTGGTGGCACTCGACGAGCGCGGCACGGCGCTGACGAGCGCGGGTTTCGCCGACCGCCTGCAGCGCTGGCGGCTCGACGGGGTCAAGACTCTCGCATTTGTGATAGGCGGAGCCGACGGGCTTGCTCAACCCTTGGTACGGCGCGCCAGCGTCACCCTCTCGCTGGGCATCATGACTTGGCCGCATTTGTTGGCTCGAGTCCTATTGCTGGAGCAACTCTATCGCGCTCAGCAAATCCTCGCCGGTCACCCCTATCACCGGGAATGAGCCCCGCCTTCCGTCAGTCTGCCCATTCCTCTATATAACGAGCCAATGGGACCTCCCTCACAGCGTCCTCGCCCCGTGGTCCTCTGCATTCTCGATGGTTGGGGCTGTCGATCGCAATGCGAGGACAACGCGATCTGCGAGGCCAAAACGCCCGCCTGGCACCGATTCCTCGCGACGTCGCCTCACGCCCTCCTGCAGGCAAGCGAGACTTTCGTCGGCTTGCCCCACGGTCAGATGGGCAACTCCGAGGTCGGCCATATGAACATCGGCGCCGGCCGCGTGGTGCTTCAAGACCTGCCGCGCGTCGACCAGGCGATCGCCGACGGCTCGCTGGCGCGCAACTCCCGGCTGGCGGAGTTCGTCGATGCCCTGAGGAAGAGCGGCGGCGCCGCGCATCTCATGGGGCTGATGTCGCCGGGCGGCGTCCATTCGCACCAGAGCCATATCGCGGCTCTGGCGGAGCATCTCTCGAAGGCCGGGATCTCGGTGCGGGTGCACGCTTTCCTCGACGGCCGCGATACTCCGCCCAACTCCGCACGCTCTTACATGAGCGATTTCATCGCGCGGATTCGTGAGCTTCCGAATATCGAGATCGCCACCGTCATCGGCCGTTACTACGCCATGGACCGCGACAAGCGTTGGGACCGGGTCGAAAAAGCCTACCGCTGCCTCGTCGATGGCGAGGGCAGAACGGCGGAGAGCGCTGATGCCGCGATCGCGCAAGCCTATGCCGCCGGCGAAAGCGACGAGTTCGTGCAGCCGACCCGGATCGGCCCCTATCGGGGCATGCGCGATGGGGACGGCATTCTGATGGCGAATTTCCGAGCCGATCGCGTGCGCGAGATCCTGAGTGCGCTCCTCGATCCCGGATTTGCGGGCTTCCACCGGCCGCGCACGGTGAAATTTGCGGCGGCGCTGGGCATGACCGAGTACTCGGTCGAGCTCAAGCGGTTCATGACGGCGTTGTTTCCGCCCGAGGACCTCAAGGACACTTTCGGCGAGGTCGTATCGAAGGCCGGCTTGACCCAGCTCCGGATCGCCGAGACGGAGAAATACGCGCACGTCACTTTCTTCCTCAACGGCGGGCGCGAGCACGAGTTCGCGGGCGAGAACCGCATCCTCGTGCCCTCGCCGAAGGTCGCGACATACGACCAGAAGCCCGAAATGTCGGCTTACGAGGTGACGGACAAGCTGGTCGAGGCGATCGACGCGGGCCGCTTCGATGTGATCGTGGTGAACTACGCCAACGCCGACATGGTCGGGCACACCGGCGACCTCGCCGCCGCGATCAAGGCGGTGGAGGCCGTGGACCGCTGCCTCGGCCGGCTCGGTGAGGCCGTCGCCCGCGCTGGTGGTACGCTGCTCATCACGGCGGACCACGGCAACGCCGAGATGATGCGCGATCCCGAGACCGGCGAGCGCCACACCGCACATACCCTCAACCCCGTGCCGTTGATATTGGCCAATCCGCCCGCCGGCATCACCGGCCTCACGGAGGGAAGGCTCGCGGACATCGCGCCCACGTTGCTGACCCTGCTGGGACTACCTAAGCCGGCGTCTATGACAGGAAAGGTGTTGATTCAGGGTGCGAGCGAGCGCCGTGCTTCCGCCTGAGGCGCGGATCCCGTTTGGAGCCGGGCTTGCGCTGGCGGTGACCCTCATCGTGCTTACGCCAAGCCTGGCGGACGAGACACCGCGGCAAAAGCTGCGCTCGGTCGAGCAGGAGCTCGAGCAGGGGCGTCAACAACAGGAGGAACTCACGCGCCAAGCCGACGCGCTTGCGCTGGAGCTTCAGAGTTTGCGCGCGGACGGCATTCGCGCGGCCGAGGCCGTGCAAGCCCGCGAGGCGGCCCTCTCGACGCTCGAGGCGCAGCTGCAGTCGCTCGGCCTCGACGAGACGCAAAAGCGGGGCGTTATCACCCGCAACCATGCCCAGGAGGTGGGGCTGCTGGCCGCGCTGGCGCGCCTCGCACTCAATCCGCCGGAGGCGCTGGCGCTTGGACCGCTCGCTCCGGAGGATGCCGTGCGCACCGGCATCCTGCTCGGCAGCACAGTGCCGCGGCTGCAGTCGGAGGCGCGATCGCTCAGCCTCGAGCTCGGCGAGCTTCACCGGCTGCGGCAGGAAATCGAACGCAAGAAGCTGGCGGTGGATCTCGAGCGGCGCGGACTCGACAGCGACCAGCAGCGCCTCGACGGCTTGATCCAGCGTAAGACCGCCTTGCGCGACCAAGCGGTCCAGGATGCCGAGGATACCAAACAGCGCCTGACCAAACTCTCCGCCGAGGCGGGCGACCTGCACGACCTCATCCTGAAGCTGGATGCCGAGCGCAAGGCGAGCGATGCCGCCCGTCAGGCGCAGGTCGCCGCGATTCCGCGGCCCGATGCCGGGGTCAGACCGGAGACGGTCACGGCACCCCCGCCAATGACCGGCGACCACGGCCGTCCCCGGGCGGTCCGGCCTTTCGAGAAGGCTCGCGGCGCCATGGTCTACCCGGCGAGCGGCACGCTCACGCTCCGCTACGGCGAGCTCGACGAATTCGGCGTTTCCAGCAAGGGCTTGACCCTGATCACGCGAGCCGGCGCCGTGGTGGTGGCGCCCTACGACGGCCAGGTGGAATTCGCCGGCCCCTTCAAAGGCTACGGTCAAATCTTGATCATTCAGCACGGCGATGGATATCATTCGCTGCTGGCCGGCCTCGACCGGATCGATGGGGCGGTCGGCGATTGGCTCGTGGCGGGCGAGCCGGTCGGTGCCATGGGTTCCGGCGAGCCGAAACCCCGCCTTTACCTCGAACTGCGCCATAACGGCCAGCCGATAAACCCGTTGCCGTGGTTGGCGACTCGCGACGAAAAGGTCAGTGGATGATGCGCATCGGCATTGCAGCGGCAACCGCCGCAACCCTCGTTTGGCTCCTATTTCCCGGCAACGGCGCGGTTGGACAAACTCAGGCGCCCGCCCCGCAAGCCCAACAGCAGAACCCGCAGCAGCAGAAGCAAGAGATCTATCGCGAGCTCGATCTCTTCGGGCAGGTCCTCGAGCGCATACGCTCCGACTACGTCGAGGAGGCGAATGATCAGCAGCTCATCGAGGCCGCGATCAACGGCATGCTGAGCTCGCTCGATCCGCATTCGAGCTATCTGAACTCCAAGAATTTCCGCGATCTGCAGACCCAGATGCGGGGCGAGTTCGGCGGGCTCGGCATCGAGGTCACCATGGAGAACGGCCTCGTCAAGGTGGTCTCGCCGATCGACGACACGCCCGCTGCGCGCGCGGGCATCAAGCCCAACGACTACATCGTGCAGATCGACGGTGAGCAGGTGCAGGGCCTGTCGCTCAACGAGGCCGTGGAGAAGATGCGCGGCCCCGTCAACAGCGAGATCAAGCTCACGATCCGGCGCGAGGGCAAGGACGCCTTCGACGTGAAGCTCACCCGCGCCAACATCAAGATCCAGTCGGTGAAGTCGCACCTCGAGGGTGGCGACGTCGGCTATATCCGGATCACCAGCTTCAACGAGCAGACCGACGTTGGCCTCGCCAACGCCTTCAAGACGCTGAAGCAGCAAGCCGGCGACAAGCTGGTCGGCTACGTGCTCGATCTCCGGAACAACCCGGGCGGCTTGCTGGAGCAGGCGGTGGCCGTGTCGAACGCCTTCATCGACAAGGGCGAGATCGTCTCGATCCGCGGCCGAAAGGTGCAGAGCGCGCAGCGCTTCAACGCAGCCCCCGACAAGGACCTCTCGGGCGGTCTACCCGTCGTCGTGCTGATCAATGGCGGCTCCGCCTCGGCCTCGGAGATCGTGGCGGGCGCCCTGCAGGATCACCATCGTGCCGTGCTCATGGGCACGCGCTCCTTCGGGAAGGGCTCGGTGCAGACCATCGTGGAGCTCTCCGATCACAGTGCCATGCGGCTCACCACGGCACGCTACTACACGCCCTCGGGCCGCTCGATCCAGGGGAAGGGCATCGATCCCGACATCGTGGTCGAGGCTGCCAAGATCGAGCGCATCGCCGGCGGCGATACCCGCCACGAGGCGGACCTCCGGGGCGCGCTCTCGAACCCCGACGCGAAGCCTAGCAACGACAAGACGAAGACACTCGGTCCCAGCTCGCAGGCGAAGCCCGATCAAAGCACCACCACCGCCCCGACCGACGTGAAACCGGAGGCGCCCACCACCGATGCGGCCGTGATGGGCACCGACCAGGACTACCAGCTCTCCCGCGCGCTCGACCTGCTGCGGGGCGTTTCCATGTTCGCCAAGAACATTCCCCGCTGACCGCGGGGTCCTGTGGCTGGTGGGGTCGAAGGGGAAGACGGGCCCTCCCGCGGGGCGCGCCTGCTGGCGGCTACGGTAGGAGCCGTCGTCCTGCTCGCCGCCGGGACTTTTGCTTGGCTCACTTGGACGGAGCCTCCGCCCGAGCGGCCCAGGCCGCTATTGGCGCTGAGCCTGCCGCCCTTGGTGACTGGCGCAGTCGAGACGGCACCGACCGCGTCCCCGATGTCGACTGTGGAGGCACCGCAACAGGCCGCGCTGCCGCCTAAGCCCCGGCCCGAGGGTCCCGGCAAGGCGGAGGCATTGCCGCCCGCACCCGATCCCGCGCTGGTCGAGCCCACTGCGCTCGGGCCATTGCCGAGGATCGGGCCCGATGGGCGCAAGCCCTGGCAGGCCTATGCGCGGCCGTTCGACCGAGCGGACAAGCGCCCGCGCATCGCCGTGCTGCTCAGCGGACTCGGGCTCTCCGGAGCCGCGACCGAGGCGGCGATCAATGATCTCCCGGGCGCGGTGACGCTCGGGTTCAATCCCTACGCGCCGAAGCTCGACGATTGGATCGGCTCCGCCCGCGCCACCGGGCACGAGGTCTTCCTCTCGCTTGCCATGGAGCCCGTGGACTATCCGCGCGTTGATCCCGGTCCGCACACGCTATTGATCTCGCTCGACCGACAGCAGAATCTGGAGCGGCTGCAGTGGGTGCTGAGCCGGGGCGCCGGCTATGTCGGCGTGGTGAGTTCCGCCGGCTCCCGCTTCACCACCTCGCAGGCCGACCTGCTGCCGATCCTGGACGAGATCAAGGCGCGCGGGCTCATGTTCGTCGACAGCCGCTCGACCGAGAACAGCGTCGCAGGCGCGGTCTCAAAGTCGATCGGCTTGCCGCGCGCGGTGAACGATCTCGCGCTCGATCTGCAGGCATCTCGAGACGCCATCGACCAGCGTCTGCAGCAACTCGAGCAGCTCGCGCGCCAGACCGGGGTGGCCATCGCGCTCGGCGAGATCTACCCCGTTACGATCGAGCGGCTGGCGCAATGGATTCCGAGCCTCGAGCGCAAGGGCATAGTGCTGGCGCCGATCTCGGCGACCGCGGACATGCAGCCCGACCGTACCGCCAAGAAATGAGCGGGGCCCATGCCGCCAAAGCCCGCGCGCCCCGCTACAGGCGCGGCGTCGGTATCATGCTGCTGAACCCCCGTGGCGAGGTCTTCGTGGCCCAGCGCATCGACTTTCCCGGCGACGCATGGCAGATGCCGCAGGGTGGCATCGATGCTGGCGAGAGCCCGCGCAAGGCCGCGCTGCGCGAGCTTGAGGAGGAGATCGGCACCGACAAGGCGGAGTTCCTGGCGGAAACCAAGGGTTGGCTCACCTACGATTTCCCCGCAAAGCTGCGCGAGCGCTTTCGGCAGGGCCGGTTTCAAGGCCAGCGCCAGAAGTGGTTCGCCATGCGCTTCACGGGAAAAGACTCGGATATCGACCTGGCGACCGCCCATCCCGAATTCAAGGCCTGGAAGTGGGCCGAGCCCGAAGACCTCCCGCGCCTCATCGTGCCCTTCAAGCGGGGCGTCTATCTCGATCTGCTCGAGGAATTCCGGCCCGTGCTGGAGGCCTAGCCGTCAAGCCGCCGCGCGCTCCAGCGACTGGATGCGCCGGCGCATGATCCACCAGGCGAGGCGCGAGGCCAGCCGGTTCAGTCGACCGTTGGGCGTGAGGCCGACCGCCTTGAAGATCATCGCCATGCCGCGCTCGACATGGTGCGCGCGGTAGACCCGGTAGGCACGGCGGGCATAGGCGTTGTTGTAGCGCTTGCGCTGATAGGGCGCCGCCGTCTCGTTCGCGGCGTAATAGGCATAGGCGAGCTCGTCGTCCTCGGATTCCGCGACCCGGCCCACCGCCACCTTGAGCCGGCGCCAGAAACCCACCCGCTCGCGCTCGAGGTAGCGCTTGAGGTGCGTGTAGAAGAGCTTGTAATGGCGCAGCTCGTCGGCGGCGATGTGCATGCAGATCGCCTTGAGCACGGGCTCATCCACCGCCTCGCCGAGCGCGCTGTAATAGGAGCTGGTGCCGGTCTCGACGATGCAGCGCGCGATCAGCTCGCCCGAGCGCGAGCCACGCACGGATTTCCGTGCGTCCAGATTGACCCGGAATCCCGCGGTGAAGCGCTCGGACGCCCTGGCATGATCGAAATCGGGATCGACCATCTCCGCCCACCGGCCGAGCGCCTGGCCGTGCTGGATCTCCTCGTCTCCCCAATGGCGTGCCACCTCCTGGAAGCCCGGATCATCGTGGAACACGTTGCAGAGATAATGCGCGTAATCGCCGCCGTTCTGCTCGACCAGGCTCGCCGCCTTGACGATGCGTAGGATTTCCGGATCGACCTTGCCGCGGTCGAGCCGATCCCAGGGAATGTCGTCCAGAGTCCAAGCACCCATGGCGTTCCGTTTGCGCTTTCGACAATCCCGCACGAATTGAGGCAAGTCCCCGCCGCGCTGGATCAACCTGCAATTATAAGTGCCGCCAGCGCCTTGGCTAGAGGGGCCGAACGGTGGCGTCAGGCCGCAAGCCTTATGGGCGCGGCGCGCCTAGTGAGCTGAGCCGGCTTCCAGCGCGACACGCTTCGCCTCCGCGACAGCGCGCCGGGCTTCGGCCATCGCGAGCTCGATGATCGCCTGGTCGCGTTCGGGACCCTGCAACCGCAAAAGGCGCTCCTTCAGGGTCGCGATCTCGGCCTCGGCGGCCTTCAGGCGCTCCTGGATCTCCGCGGGGTCGAGGGAGGAGAGTGGCATCGCCTCATCGGCCAGCACCGTGCAGCGCTCCGCCGTCACCTCAGCGAATCCGCCGGAGACGAAGATCCTCTCGCTCACCCGGTTACCCTCGTAGACGTCGATCACGCCGGGACGCACGGTCGAGATGAAGAGGGCGTGGCCCGGCAGCACGCCGAAATTGCCCTCGCCGCCCGGCACCACCACCATCTCCACATCCTCGGAGAGCAGCAGCTTCTCGGGCGAGACCAGCTCGAAACCGATCCTACCGGCCATCCGCAACGACCTCCGGGATCATGCCGCCTCGGCCGCCATCTTGCGCGCCTTCTCCACGGCCTCCTCGATCTTACCCACCATGTAGAAGGCGCTCTCGGGCAAGTCGTCGTATTCGCCCGCGACGATGCCCTTGAAGCCCTTGATGGTGTCCTGGAGCTCGACGAATACGCCGGGCGTGCCGGTGAACACCTCGGCGACGTGGAACGGCTGCGACAGGAAGCGCTGGATCTTGCGCGCGCGAGCGACGGTGAGCCTGTCCTCCTCGGATAGCTCGTCCATGCCGAGGATCGCGATGATGTCCTGCAGCGACTTGTAGGTCTGCAGCACGCGCTGCACGTCGCGCGCGACCTTGTAGTGCTCCTCGCCGACGACGCGCGGGTCGAGCATGCGCGAGTTCGAGTCGAGCGGGTCGACGGCGGGATAGATCCCGATCTCGGTCAGCGCCCGCGACAGCACCGTGGTGGCGTCGAGATGGGCGAACGAGGTCGCCGGCGCCGGGTCGGTCAAGTCGTCGGCGGGAACATAGATCGCCTGCACGGAGGTGATCGAGCCTTTTGTCGTGCTGGTGATGCGCTCCTGCAGCGTGCCCATGTCGGTGCCCAGCGTCGGCTGATAGCCCACCGCCGACGGGATTCGGCCGAGCAGCGCCGAGACTTCCGAGCCCGCCTGGGTGAAGCGGAAGAT
>DATMMM010000138.1:0-4420 GCA_035569735.1 Allostellaceae bacterium
CAAGCGGGCGGCATGACCAAGGCGGCGGAGACACTCAACACCGTGCAATCGAACGTGACGCAGCGCATCCGCCGGCTCGAGGCGGAGCTTGGCGTGCCGCTCTTCACCCGGCACAGCCGAGGCGTCACCTTGACCAGCGCCGGCTCGCAGCTACTGCCCTACGCCGAGCGGATCAACCGGCTCATCCATGAGGCGAGGCAAGCCGCGGCGGACGGCACGACCGCGCGCGGCCGCATCACGATCGGCGCGCTCGAGTCCGCCACGGCGGTCCGGCTGCCACCCGTGCTCGCGGCCTATGGCGCCGCCTGCCCGGAGGTCGACATCGAGATCGACACCGGCACCACGGCGGCGCTGGTCGATGCGGTGCTGGCGCGCCGGCTCGAGGCGGCCTTCGTCGCGGGCACGGTCAGCCATCCGGAGCTGCTGGCCGTTCCGGTGGTCGAGGAAGAGCTCGTCCTGGTGACGGCGCCCTGGATCGCCGATCTCGACAAACTCGCGGGGGCATCCGGCCTCGATCCCCTGAAGCTCATCGTGTTCCGATCGGGCTGCTCCTACCGCACTCGGCTAGAGGCGCTCTTGGCCGAGCGCGGCATCACCAACGCGCGCCGCCTGGAGTTCGGCACGCTCGACGGCATCATCGGCTGCGTCGGCGCGGGCATCGGCGTCACACTGCTGCCGCGGATCGTGGTGGCGAGAGCAGCGCGCGAAGGCCGGGTGGCACTCCACCGGCTGGCGCCGGACGCCGCGCGGATCGAGACGGTGCTGATCCGGCGCCACGACATCTTCGTCTCGACGGCACTTGCGCGCTTCATCGAGATCGCTCGAGACCAACTCGCCAACCCCGCAGCCGGAATCGAGGCCAAGGAGCGCGCCGGCTCGCTCCATGGAGCGCGGCGGTTCCCGGGCCGGGCCAAAGCCGCGGCTTCGAGAACGAAGCGGGCCTAGCAATCTCGGCACAAAAAAACGAGGTCGTTCGCGGTCTGGGGACCGCGGACGACCTCATCGCCCAGTTTGGTCAGCCAGGGGGTAACCAGGGAGGTTCGGGCGACAAAGCTAATCTAGGGACGGGTCGGCCGTGCCGCTGTGACGAGGATCACAGCGGCGATTTGTCGAGCGAATAAGATAAATACGCCCCGTAGCCGGGGAGCGGCATCGAGGACGGTTGTAACCTCGACGGCTAATACTGCATCGCCGTCGTCAGCACCGCCATGGTGACACGCGCGATGCAGACGAGCTTGTCGCGCTCGTCGGTGATGCGGATCTCCCAGACCTGGGTGGTGCGGCCCAGATGGATCGGCCGGGCGATGCCAGTGACCGCGCCCCCGGATACCGGGCGAAGGTGGTTCGCGTTGATCTCGAGACCGACGCAATGGTGCTTGCTGCGGTCGACACAGAAGGCGGCGCCCCAGGACGCGAGCGTCTCCGCCAGCGCCACCGACGCGCCGCCGTGCAGCACGCCCGCGGGCTGCTTGGTTCGGTGGTCGATCGGCATGCGCGCTTTCAAGTAGTCGTCGCCGGCCTCGATCACCTCGATGCCGAGATGACCGATCATCGATTGCGCCGCGCGCTCGCGTGCATAGTCGAGGGGGAATCTGTCGAACCAAATCGCCATGCGCCCTGCCCTCCCCGCTCAATCCTGCTCGGGCGGGACCTTGCGCGGCTTGCGGTCGTCGCCGAGCGCGACATAGGTGAAGGTGCCCTCGGTCACCTTGACGCGCTCGCCGGTGCGGTGACGCCGCGCCCAGCTCTCGATGTGCACGGTGATGGAGCTGCGGCCGATCTTGGTGATGGTGCCGTAGCAGCTGACCTCGTCGCCGATGAAGACCGGCAGATGAAAGCTCATGCCGGTGATGGCGACGGTGGCGACTCGCCCGCGCGCCCGCTGCACCGCGATGCTGCCGCCCGCGAGGTCCATCTGCGAGAGCACCCAGCCGCCAAAGATGTCGCCGTTGGCGTTGGCGTCGGCCGGCATGGCGATGGTGCGCAGCGCGGGGTCCCGGGCGGACGGTGCGGGCGTCTCAACCATGCTCATGGGATGGCTCTTCCTGTCCCACAATCTATTGTGTAAAAGAATCTCATACCCTACAGCATCCTGCTTGCAGCGACTTCCGCCCGCTCCTTATACTCCGGCCCGCCATGGCTGACCTCTTCGATTCCACGGCCCGCAAATCGGGCTCGGGCTACTCCGCCAAGGACATCGAGGTCCTTGAGGGGCTGGAGCCCGTGCGCCGGCGGCCGGGCATGTACATCGGCGGCACCGACGAGCGCGCCCTCCACCACCTCGTGGCGGAGGCGTTGGACAATGCCATGGACGAGGCGGTGGCGGGGCATGCGAGCCGCATCGAGGTGCAGCTCCACGCCGACGGCTCCGTCACGGTCTCCGACAACGGGCGCGGCATTCCCGTCGATCCCCATCCGAAATTCCCGAAGACCTCGGCGCTGCAGGTGATCCTCACCACCCTGCACTCCGGAGGCAAGTTCGGCGGCGATGCCTACAAGACCTCGGGCGGCCTGCACGGGGTCGGCATCTCCGTGGTGAACGCGCTCTCGGACGTGCTCACGGTCGAGGTCGCGCGCGACCGGCACCTCTACGTACAGGAGTACAGCCGCGGCAAGCCCAAGACCAAGCTCAAGGACAAGGGCGCGGTCTCCAACCGGCGCGGCACCACCATCCGCTTCCATCCGGACCCGCAAATCTTCGGCGAGAACGCACGCTTCAAGCCGGCGCAGGTCTATCGCCTCGCGCGCTCCAAGGCCTATCTTTTCCGCGGGGTGGAGATCCGCTGGGTCTGCGACAAGGCGATCCCGCGTCCGGCCGAGGTGCCGCAGGAGGAGCGGCTGCATTTTCCGGGCGGACTCGGCGATTTCCTGGCCGCCTCCATCAACGGCCGCGCCACCATCACCGCGAAGCCGTTCCTCGGCGAGGCCGAGTTCGGCCGCGACGGCCGCGTCGAATGGGCGATCCACTGGTGCCCCGCGGAGGACGGCTTCTGCCACTCCTATTGCAACACCATCGCCACCGACGAGGGCGGAACGCACGAGCAGGGCCTGCGGAGCGCCCTCACCCGCAGCCTCAAATCCTTTGCCGAGCACGTCGGCAACCGCCGCGCCGGGCAGATCACGGCCGAGGACGTCATGGAGAGCGCGGCGGTGCTGTTGTCGCTCTTCATCCGCGAGCCGCAATTCCAGGGGCAGACCAAGGAGCGGCTCTCCTCGCCTGAGGCGCTCCGGCTGGTGGACGGCGCGCTCAAGGACCATTTCGACCACTGGCTCACCGCGGATCCCGAAGGCGCGCGGCAACTCCTCGATTTCGTCATCGAGCGCGCGGAGGACCGCCAGCGCAAGCGGCAGCAGAAGGAGCTCGAGCGCAAGAGCGCTACGCGCAAACTGCGGCTCCCCGGCAAGCTCGCGGACTGCAGCCGTGGCGACGCGCGCGGCACGGAGATCTTCCTGGTCGAGGGCGACAGCGCCGGCGGCTCGGCGAAGCAGGCGCGCGACCGCGAGACCCAGGCAATCCTACCGCTCCGCGGCAAGATCCTGAACGTCGCCAGCGCGTCCGCCGACCGGCTGCGGCAGAACCAGGAGCTCGCCGACTTGGTCCTGGCGCTGGGCGCAGGCAGCGGCGAGCGCTACGACGAGGCGAAGCTCCGCTACGAGCGCGTCATCATCATGACCGACGCCGATGTCGACGGCGCGCACATCGCCTCGCTGCTGATGACCTTTTTCTTCCGCGAGATGCCAAAGCTGGTGGAGACCGGACGGCTCTTCCTGGCGCTGCCGCCGCTCTATCGCCTGACGCAGGGCAGCGAGACCCTCTACGCCCGCGACGACGCGCACAAGGAGCAGCTGCTCAAGACCACCTTCAAGCCCGCCAATGGCAAGGTCGAGCTCAGCCGCTTCAAGGGCCTCGGCGAGATGCCCTCGAAACAGCTCCGCGACACCACCATGGACCCGAAGCAGCGCACGCTCTTGCGCGTGATCCTCCCCGACCAGAAGGAGCGCGGTGACTACAAGAAGACCGTGAAGCTGGTCGAGAGCCTGATGGGACGCAAGCCCGAGCTGCGCTTCGACTTCATCCAGAAGAACGCCAAGTTCGCGCGCGACCTGGATGTGTAGATCGCGGGAGTGACGGCGCCGGGTCAGCCCAGGCGCAGCCGGCCGAGGGGCACCACCTTGTTGTCGATGTCGTGCCCGATGTCGGCGGTGCCGAGATAGGGAATGCCGGAGGCCTGGCACCAGTGCCGGACCACCTGCTCCGGAGTCTCGCCGAAATCGGGCTCGTTTGGCGGAATGGCGCTGCAGCGACCGAGCCGGATGCCGGCGACGTGGCGGATCGCCGGATTGGCGGTGATGTGCATGAGGGCGCGGTCGATCCGGTAGACCTGCTCCGAGACCTCCTCGAGCATCAGCACGTGCCCCG
>DATMMM010000139.1:0-3218 GCA_035569735.1 Allostellaceae bacterium
GGCGGCGCCATGAACTCCGGCCCCACGGGATCGCGCACGTGCACGGCCAGGATGCGGTCGATCTCCGCCATCGCGTCGTCGTCGAGCCGCCAGCCCAAGGCCTCCGCGACGGGATCGAGCTGGGACGGCATCCGCGCGCCCCAGAGCGCCACCGTCGGGCCGCGGTCGAGCACCCAGCGGATCGCGAGCGCGAGCACCGATCGGCCGTAGCGGTCGCGCGCCAGCGCCTTCAAGGCCTCGACGGCGGCGAGATACTGGGCGAAGCGCGCGCCCTGGAATTTCGGATCGCTTTTGCGGAGGTCGTCGCCGTTCCAGTGGGAGAAGCGCGTCATGCTGCCCGTCAGGAGGCCGCGGCAGAGCGAGCCGTAGGCCAGCACGGTAAGACCGTTATCGATCGCGTAAGGCAGCACGTCCCGGTCGATCGCCCGCTCGAAGATATTGTAGGGCGGCTGGACCACATGGAGCGGCGCCACCGTGCGGAAGCGGTCCATCTGCGCGGGGCTGAAGTTGCTGACGCCGATCGCGCGGATCTTTCCTTCTTTCAGCAGCGCCGCCATGGTCTCGGCGGTCTCCTCGATCGGGGTGAGCGTGTCCGGCCAATGCACCTGATAGAGATCGATCACGTCGGTGCGCAGCCGGCGCAGCGAATCCTCGACCTCGTGACGGATGCGCGGGGCGGAGGCGACGCGGGAGATCTTTCCGTTCTGGTCCCATTCGAGCCCGACCTTGGTTGCGATCAGCGCCTGCCGGCGCAATCCGCCTTCCGCCAAGGCGCGCCCGATCAGGGATTCGCTGACCCCGAAGCCATAGACCGGCGCCGTATCGATCAGCGTGACACCGCGCTCGAGCGCGGATCGGATGGTGCGGATGGCATTGGGACCGTCGGTCCCGCCCCACATCCAGCCGCCGATCGCCCAAGTCCCGAGCGCGATGCGCGGCAGCGCGAAGGGCATGGTGCGCGTGGCGATGGTCTCCATCGCGGGCCGCCGCTGCGGCCGCTGGTTGTCGTTGGCGATCGTCATGGTGTCCGGCATGGAAAGTCTCCTCGATGGCTTGAGCACGACCCGTGGCAAGCGGGCCGCGGATGTTTGTTGCACTGCGGTAGACGAGATATGGGCAGGGCTTGAGGCCCTAGTTTGTCTTGGATTGGCGTAAGTTTTGCGAAACGAGCGCATTGTTGCGGCGCAGCGGAGTGCGGCAATCTGCCCCAGCCCGGCGGCCGGCGCCGAACCTAGATTCTCAAAGAGAATCCCGAAGGAAATTTCATGGTCGAGGCATCTGCCAAGCCGCGCGTGACTGTGACGCCGGGCGCGGTGGGCCGGCGGATCTACGGCGCGTGGTCCGGCGTGTCATTGGAGACGATCGAGTTCGGGGGCGCGAGCCCGTTCGAGTACGGCATCGCCGTGCCGGAGCACGTCCTGATCGCGAGCGAGCGCGGCCGGCGCAGCGATGGAGAGACCACCGTCGAGGGTCTGCCGCCCTCCACGCGGCGCGACATCGGCGGGCGGCTGTGCTTCGTGCCGGCGGGTCATGCCTTCGCGGGCCGCTTCGTGCCGCGCGTGCTGCCTCGCAGCACCTATATTTTCCTGGACCCTGCGGGTATGCGGCCGGAGCTCGGGTTCGACCGTCTCGCTCTCGCGCCGCGGCTCTTCTTCGAAGATGCCGCGCTCTGGAGCACGGCGCTCAAGCTGATTCGGCTCGCCGAGCGGACCGGACCCGATGCGCGCCTCTATGGCGATGCGCTGGCGACGGTGCTGAGCGTGGAATTGTCCCGCCTCGAGCGCGGCGCGCCGCCGCCGGAGGAGCCCCTGCGCGGCGGGCTCGCGCCCTGGCAGCAACGCGCCGTGCGCGAGTATATCGAGGAGCATCTGGCGCGCGAGATTTCGCTCGACGATTTGGCGGCGCTGGCGCGGCTGAGCGCCACGCATTTCAGCCGCGCCTTCAAGCAATCCTTCGGCATGCCGCCGCACCGCTGGCAGACCGAGCGCCGGATCGAGCAGGCAAAGCTCTTGCTGGCGCTGCCCGAGGGCGGCGACATCCGGGCGGTGGCGCTCGCCAGCGGCTTCACCTATCCCGCCAATTTCGCCACCGCCTTCCGCCGCCTCACCGGCGCCACGCCGCGCGACTACCGCCGCCAGACGGTGTCGTCCGCTCGGTAGCGCAGTTCCCTCGGAGGACGAACGTCGTGCGTCCTTCGACTCGCCGCCCAAGCGCGGCGGCTCAGGATGAGGGGCATTCTTTCATGGCCGTAAGAAAACCACCTCATCCTGAGCCTGCGCGTCCCTCGACGCCGCAGAGCGGCGCTCAGGATGAGGGCGCAGAGTCGAAGGACGCAGTGAGTCCGCCCAGCCGAACGAAGTCTCTCCTCACGACCACTTGAGCTCGGCGGGGTCGATCGGGAGTTTGCGGATGCGCTTTCCCGTCGCCGCGAAGATCGCGTTGCAGAGAGCCGGGATCGCCGGCGGCAGCGCGGGCTCGCCGAGACCGGTGGGCTGGTGGTCGGTGGTGAGGAAATGCACCTCCACCGGCGGCGCCTGATCGATGCGGAGCAGCGGCACGCCGTCGAAATTCGCCTGCACCACGCGGCCGCGCTCGATGGTGATCGCCTGTCCCAGCGCCGCGCCGATGCCGTCGAGCGCCGCGCCCTGCACCTGATTCTCGGCGTTGATCGGATTGATGATCTGGCTGCCGGCGTCGGCGGCGATCCAGACCTTGTCCAGCTTGACCGAGCCCGAGGGTGCCACGCTCGCCTGCACGACCTCGGCGAAATAACCGAGATGGCTGAAGTAGAAGGCCACGCCCATGCCGGTCCCTTTCGGGAGTTCCGCTTTCCCCCAATTCGATTTCTCCGCGACCAGCTGCAGGACGCCGCGCATGCGCCCGGTGTTGAAGGCCCGGAGAGGGTTCTTCGGATCGACGGCGCTCGGGAGGAGGCGCGTCTCGCTGCCCAGGAGCGCCAGGCGGAACGCGAGCGGATCCTCGCCCGCCGCATGCGCGAGCTCGTCGATGAAGCTTTGGAAGGCGAAGGCGAACGCGTTCGACCGCGGCGCCCGGAGCGCCCCCGTCGGCACGCTCAGCGGCAGCATCGAGAGGCCGTAATCGACGTGCTCGACCAGCCCCGCGGGGAACTCGCCGGGATCCATGCTCGCGGAATCCGCGACCCGGTCGCCATGGCCGAAGGTCACGAAATGGTCGGTGAAGGCGACGAGCTTGCCGCC
>DATMMM010000140.1:0-2593 GCA_035569735.1 Allostellaceae bacterium
GCGCAGCAACTTCCACAACATATTGCAGAAGCCGAGCACGGCGTTGACCTGCAGACCGTCCGATTTTCGGGTGAGCGGCGGGAGCGCGTGATAGGCGCGAAAGATGTAGGAGGAGCCGTCGATCAGGTAGATGTGGTCGCCTTTTTTGGGCGAGCGACCTGCAACAGGGGCAACCTTCGTGCGGACTTGTGCGGCTTTGGCTGGCATAGACCGGAAGTATCATTCCAAGGGCTGCTCCGCCACCTCCGAGGCGCGTTATGCACCCGTCCGCTCTGCCCATAAGGTTGTGCGGACAAGCTGTTGGCCCACATTACCTCGCATGCACCTCGGTGATCCGCTTCCGATCGACGCCGTTCTTCCCGATCTGACGCGGGCATTAAACGCGCACAGCACGGCGGTGCTCGTAGCACCGCCTGGGGCGGGGAAAACGACGCGGGTTCCGCTCGTGCTGGCGGCACAAGCCTGGGCACGGGACAAGAAAATCATCGTGCTCGAGCCGCGCCGGATTGCTGCCCGAGCGGCAGCCTCGCGCATGGCGGCGACGCTCCGAGAGAACGTCGGCGCGACCGTCGGATATCGCGTGCGCTTCGGCTCGAGGGTGTCAAGCGAGACACGTATCGAGGTGGTGACCGAAGGGATATTCACGCGGCGCATCCTCGATCAGCCCGGGCTCGACGACGTCGCCGCGGTTCTTTTCGACGAATTCCACGAGCGTTCACTCGATGGCGACCTCGGCCTTGCTTTGGCGCGCGACGTCCAGCAGGGCCTGCGCGAGGACCTCAAGCTGCTGGTCATGTCGGCCACCCTCGATGGGGCGAGGATCGCAGGCGCTCTGGGCGGTGCTCCGGTCATCGAGAGCGCAGGACGCGGCTTTCCGGTCGAGACCCGCTACCTCGGCCGGGATCCTCGGCTCGGGATCGAGCAGGAGGTTACGCAAGCCGTCCTGCGCGCGGTTCGATCGGAGCCGGGCTCGGTACTGGTGTTTCTGCCCGGCGCCGCCGAGATTCACCGGACGCAGGCGTTGTTGCGGGAGCGTATCAGCGCGCCGGACGTCGACGTCGTGGCGCTGCACGGCGCGCTGGAGGCCCATGTTCAGGACCGAGCAATCGCACTGGCGCCCCTTGGCCGGCGCAAGATCGTGCTGGCAACATCGGTAGCCGAAACTTCGCTCACCATCGAGGGGGTACGCGTGGTGATCGATTCTGGGCTCGCGCGCGTCCCGCGCTATGAGCCGGAACTCGGATTGACCACGCTGCAAACCGTGCGGGTTTCGCGTGCCTCGGCCGATCAGCGGCGCGGCCGCGCCGGACGGACCGAGCCGGGGGTTTGCTACCGGCTCTGGGATGAGCCGCAAACGAGTGCTCTCGATCCGGCTAATCAGCCGGAGATCCTCGCCGCGGATCTCAGCGGTCTCCTGCTCGACCTTGCCCATTGGGGCGTTGCCGATCCGTCCACGCTGACTTTCGTGGACCCTCCGCCGCCGATGGCGCTCGCGGAGGCAAAAAGATTACTTATCGAACTCGACGCCCTCGATAAGGGCGGGCGTATCACCGACACTGGCAGGAGCCTCAGGCGTTTGCCGCTCCCACCGCGGCTTGCCCGCATGGTCGTGCGCGCCGCGAGCATGCAGGCCAGCGAGCTTGCCGCCGAAATCGCCCTGACACTTACCGAGACTGGCCTGGGGGGAAAGGAGATCGAGCTCGCCGAGCGGCTTGATCATTTACGCCGCGATCGATCGGAGCGCTCGCGTGCTGGACGTGCAATGGCGAAGCGTTGGGCGGCCGTTGGGCGATCGCTTTCGTCCTCGCCGGATGCGCCCGCTGCAATTGCCTCGGGAGGAAAGCAACCAGCTCCCTCGGCCGGGGCGCTGGTTGCGCTCGCCTATCCCGATCGCATTGCAAAGAACCGCGGCGAAGGCGGATCCTTCCTGCTCGCAAATGGGCGCGGAGCGCGGGTGCCGGAGACATCGGCGCTTTCACGCGCGTCTTTTCTCGCGGTCGCTCACGTGACCGGCACGGCTGCCCATGGCCGCATCCAGTTGGCAGCCCCAATAAGCCTTGCAGAGATCGAGACGTTCTTCGCCGATCGCATCGAGAGGAGGGAGGAAATTGTGTTCGATCAGGCGACGGAGAGCCTGCGCGCTCGGCAATTGCGCGCGCTCGGCGCGATCCTGCTTGCCGAGCAGCCCCTTAAAGTCACGCCCGGCGAGGTGAGCGCACGCCTGCTGGCCGAGGCCGTCGCGCGGCTCGGGATCGAGCAGCTGCCGTGGACAACTTCGCTCCGCCAATGGCGCGACCGGGTCATGTTCCTGCGGCGTGTCGAAGGCGCGGAATGGCCCGATCTTTCGGATGAGGCGCTCGCGCGCAATGCCAACGACTGGCTCTGCATCGCGTTTGCCGGCAAAACGGCACTGGCCGAGCTCAGCGCGGACGGACTCACGCATGCTGTACAGAACTTGCTGCCGTGGAGCTTGCGGCGTCGATTGGATGCGGAAGCGCCCACCCATTTCAGAGTACCCTCCGGCTCCTCTGTGCCGATCGATTATCAGACCGAGGAGGGGCCCAAGATTTCGGTCCGGGTTCAGGAGCTGTTT
>DATMMM010000141.1:0-21158 GCA_035569735.1 Allostellaceae bacterium
GAGCGCGGAGAGCGCGGTCTCCACGATCTGCCGGGCATTGAGGCCGGCCTGATCGTATTGCTTGACGGGCGAATCGTGGTCGATGAAGACATCGGGCAGCACCATCGGCCGGACCTTCAGCCCGTGATCGAGCTGGCCGGATGTCGCGAGGTGGTGCAGCACGTGCGAGGCGAAGCCGCCGATCGAGGCCTCCTCGATGGTGATCAGCACCTCGTGCTCGCGCGCCAGCCGATCGATCAGTCCGGTGTCGAGCGGCTTGGCAAATCGCGCATCGGCGACCGTGGTGGAGAGCCCGTAACCCGCGAGCTCGTCGGCGGCTTTCAAGCACTCCTGCAGCCGCGCGCCGAGGCTCAAGATCGCGATGCTGCTGCCTTCGCGCACGATCCGGCCGCGCCCGATCTCCAGCGGCTCCCCGTGCTCCGGCAAGGGAATGCCGATGCCTTCGCCGCGGGGATAGCGGAGCGCGCTCGGCCGATCGTCGATCGCCGCCGCGGTCGCCACCATGTGCACCAACTCTGCCTCGTCGGCGGCCGCCATGATCACGAAACCCGGCAGACAGCCGAGGTAGGCCAAGTCGAAAGAGCCCGCATGGGTGGCGCCATCGGCGCCCACAAGCCCCGCGCGGTCCATGGCAAAGCGCACCGGCAGGCGCTGGATCGCCACGTCGTGTACGACTTGGTCATAGGCGCGCTGCAGGAAGGTCGAATAGATGGTCGCGAAGGGCCGCATTCCCTCGCAGGCGAGGCCGGCGGCGAAGGTCACCCCATGCTGCTCGGCGATGCCGACGTCGAAGCAGCGGTCCGGGAACTTCTCCGCGAATTTGTCGAGGCCCGTGCCCGATGGCATCGCCGCGGTGATCGCGATGATGCGGTCGTCGCGCGAGGCTTGGTCGATCAGCGCCTTGGCATAGACGCCAGTGTAGCTCGGCGCCGCGGGCTTGCCCTTGGCTTGCGCGCCGGTCGCCACGTCGAACTTGACCACGCCGTGGTACTTGTCGGCGGCCGCTTCCGCCGGCGCGTAACCGTGGCCTTTCTGTGTCACGACGTGGATCAGCACCGGGCCCTTCTCGGTGCTCGACCGCACGTTCTTCAGGACCGGCAGAAGGTGATCGAGGTTGTGACCGTCGATCGGGCCGACGTAGTAGAAGCCCAGCTCCTCGAAGAGGGTGCCACCCGTCACGAACCCCCGGGCATATTCCTCGGCGCGCTTCGCCGCGCGCTCCAATGGTCCCGGGAACTTGCTCGCCATCTCCCTGGCGAGGTGCCGGAGGCTGCGGTAGGGCTTCGACGACAGGAGTCGCGAGAGATAGGCGCTCATCGCCCCCACCGGCGGAGCGATCGACATGTCGTTGTCGTTCAGGACCACGATCAGCCGCGCGTCCATGGAGCCGGCGTTGTTCATGGCCTCGTAGGCCATGCCCGCGCTCATGGCGCCGTCTCCGATCACGGCGATGACGTGGTGGTTCTCCCCCTTGAGGTCGCGCGCCACCGCCATCCCGAGGGCCGACGAGATCGAGGTCGAGCTGTGCGCCGCGCCGAACGGGTCGTACTCGCTCTCCGCGCGCCGCGTGAATCCGGACAATCCACCGCCTTGTCTCAGCGTGCGAATCCGGTCGCGGCGTCCGGTCAGGATCTTGTGCGGATAGGCTTGGTGTCCCACGTCCCAGATCAGCCGGTCACCGGGCGTCTCGAACACGTAATGCAGGGCTACCGTCAACTCCACCACGCCCAATCCCGCGCCGAGGTGACCGCCGGTCACCGAGACCGCGTCGATCAGCTCCTGGCGCAGCTCGTCCGCCACCGCGCCGAGCTCGCTCTCCTCCAACCGCCGCAAGTCCGCAGGGTAGGAGATACGGTCGAGATAGGGAGTCGTGTTCGATAGCGGACGTGGTCCGTCTGTGCCGCCAGGGTCCGGAGGGAGGGGTGCTTGTGTCACGGCTTGCATCCTAAATCGGTTGTCATTCAACACAAGGCGCCGGTCTCGCGTGCGTGATGTGACACGGCCGGTTTAGTTCGCTCAGATAAACACAGACGAAACAAATACGCAATTCGAGCTACTTTCCCCGCAATCGGCCTATCGAGTCGCGCGCGGATTCGTGACGGATCGCTTGAGAACGTGGCAGAATTGAGACGGTTCCGTTGCTGCGCCCCGCACCGATCATGCAACCTACGAGGGGCAGTCCCGATTTGCTTATTCCCGGCTCCGCGGGTTATTTTCCTGCGGCCAAAGCGAGGTATTCATGGACAAGCCGGCTGCCGGCAACGGTTCTCCCGAAAGACGGCGTCTGCGAGTCGTGCTCGCGCAGCCCCGGGGCTTCTGCGCCGGGGTGGAGCGGGCCATCGAGATCGTCGAGCGCGCGCTCGAGAAATACGGCCCGCCGATCTATGTCCGGCACGAGATCGTGCACAACCGGCACGTGGTCGAGCGGCTGCGCGCCAAAGGGGCCCGGTTCGTCGACGAGCTCGACGAGATCCCGCCGGGGAGCGTCACCATTTTCAGCGCGCACGGAGTCTCGCGCGCGGTCGAGCAGTCCGCCGAGAACCGGACGCTGCCGGTGATCGACGCCACCTGCCCGCTGGTCTCCAAGGTGCACAGCGAGGGTCAGCGCTACGCCGCGCAGGGGCGCGAGATCATCCTGGTCGGCCATGCCGGCCACCCCGAGATCGAGGGCACCATGGGCCGGATCGACGGCAAGGTGCATCTGATCTCCAAGGCCGCGGAGGTCGCCGATCTCCGGGTCAGCAATCCCGCCAAGCTCGCCTTCATCACCCAGACCACGCTCAGCGTCGACGACACGCGCGCCGTCATCGACGCGCTCAAGGAGCGTTTCCCCGCGATCGTGGGTCCGGACACCAAGGACATCTGCTACGCCACGCAGAACCGCCAGCGCGCGGTGCGCGAGCTCGCGACCGACGTCGACGTGATGCTGGTGGTGGGCGCCGCCAACAGCTCGAACTCCAACCGGCTGCGCGAGATCGGGGCCGAGCAGGGCGTGCCGAGTTACCTGATCGCCGACGCCGACGCGCTCGACGCGCGCTGGCTCGAGGGTGTGTCGTCGATCGGCATCACCGCGGGCGCCTCGGCACCCGAGGACCTGGTCCAGCGGCTGATCGAGCGCCTGCGGCAGATCGCGGACGTGGATCTGCAGACCTCGCCCGGCATCACCGAGAACGTGCGCTTCCGCATGCCGGCGGAGCTTGCCGAAATGAGCGCTTGATCAACGCCGCAGGCGAGCCTTTACTGAACGTCACCCCGACATGAGGGTTTAATCTTGGCCGTACCGCTCAATCAGAAGCTCCGCGTCGGCGCCTACATCGTGAAGCAGCACCTCATGGGCGTGCGGCGTTATCCCTTGGTGCTCATGCTCGAGCCCCTGTTCCGCTGCAACCTCGCCTGCGCCGGCTGCGGCAAGATCGATTATCCCGATCCGATCCTGAACCAGCGGCTCTCCGTGAAGGAGTGTCTCGAGGCGGTCGACGAGTGCGGCGCGCCCGTCGTCTCGATCGCCGGCGGCGAGCCGCTGCTCCACCGCGAGATCGAGCAGGTCGTCGAGGGCATCATCGCGCGCAAGAAATTCGTCTACCTCTGCACCAACGCGCTCCTGATGGAGAAGAAGATCGATCGGTTCAAGCCGAACCCGTTCTTCGTGTGGTCGGTGCATCTGGACGGCGATCGCGAGATGCACGACAAGTCGGTCTGCGAAGAGGGCGTCTACGATCGGGCGGTGGCCGCGATCAAGCTCGCCCGCGAGCGCGGTTTCCGCGTCAACATCAACTGCACGCTGTTCGACGGCACCGACCCCGTGCGCGTCGCCAAGTTCTTCGACGACGTGATGGCGATGGGTGTCCATGGCATGACAGTGTCGCCGGGCTATGCCTATGAACGCGCGCCCGACCAAGCGCACTTCCTCAATCGGCGCAAGACCAAGCAGCTGTTCCGCGACATCTTCCGTCTGGGGCGCGGGCACAAATGGTCGTTCAGCCAGTCCTCGCTGTTCCTGGATTTCCTCGCCGGCAACCAGAGCTACCACTGCACGCCCTGGGGCAACCCGACCCGGAACTACTTCGGCTGGCAGCGGCCTTGCTACCTCTTGGGCGAAGGCTACGCCAAGAGCTTCAAGGAGCTGATGACGGAGACCGACTGGGACGCCTACGGCACCGGCAACTACGAGAAATGCGCGGATTGCATGGTGCACAGCGGCTACGAGGCAACGGCGGTGGTGGACGCGGTGAAGCGCCCGCTGAAGGCGCTCGGCGTGGCGCTCTCCGGCATCCGCACCGACGGCGGCATGGCCGAGGAGATCCCGCTCGATCGGCAGCGTCCGGCCGAGTACGTGTTCTCGCGCCACGTCGAGCAGGCGATGACGCGGCTCGAGCACCGGCAGCCCGAGCGGCAGGCAAGCTAGCCCACGCAGTCAGACACTGGAACGGAACGATTTCGCGACCCAGCGAGGTCTAGAACCAAGGGGAATTGAGACTCTAACCAAACGGGAGGGAAACATGCCTAGGAAATGGACTGGGTTTACGGCGGCAACCGTCGCCGTGATTGCACTTGCATCGCCCGGCGCCGAAGCCGGGAATGCCAAGCTCAAGCAGATCGGCACCATCAGCAATCCCGCCGGCCCGATCGACGGCTTCGACATCAGCTTCGTCGACCAGAAGACGCAGCGCTATTACCTCGCCGACCGCTCCAACAAATCGGTCGACGTGTTCGACGCCAAGACCGACAAGTTCATCGGCAGTACGCCCGGTTTCGTGGGCGTCGTCATGAAGAACGGCAAGCCCGACAATGATACCTCGGGTCCCGACGGCGTCGTGGTGGTCGGCAACCAGATTTGGGCCGGCGACGGCGATAGCACCATCAAGGTCATCGACCTCAAGACCATGAAGGTCGTCGACACCATCAGCACCGGCGGCAAGACCCGCGTCGATGAGATGGCCTACGATCCGAAGGACCAAGTCTTCATCGGCGTCAACAACGCAGAAGAACCGCCCTACGCGACGCTGGTCTCGACCAAGAAGGGCCACAAGGTGATCGGCAAGGTCAGCTTCGCGGACGCGACCGACGGCGCCGAGCAGCCCGCCTACAACCCGGCGGACGGCCTGTTTTACGTGGCGATCCCCGAGCTCAAGAAGGACGAGAAGAAGGGCGGGGTCGCGGTGATCGATCCGAAGACGGGCAAGCTGGTGAAGATGCTGTCCGTCGACAATTGCCATCCCAACGGCCTCGCCTTCGGGCCCGGCGGCAATTTCGCGCTGGGCTGCACCGCCAACGGCAAGGAAATGCCGGCGATCATCACGATCATGAGCTACAAGACCGGGAAGGTCGTGAAGGAAGTGCCGGATATCGGCGGGGCCGACATGGTGTCCTACAACCCGAAGACCGACCAGTACTACACGGGCTCGCGCAACATGCCGGGCGGACCAGTGCTGGGCGTGATCGATGCCAAGAGCAACACGCTCGTGGACAAGATCGCGATCAAGGGCGGCAATCCGCACTCGGTGGACGTCGACCACTCGAACGGCCACGTCTTCGTGCCCGCGGGCAGCGCCAACGGCGGTTGCGGCTGCGTCATGGTGTTCGCGCCGCAGTAAACGAGGCTGGGTCGCGGCCCCGGGGCGCTCGACCCCGGGGCCGCGAGCCCCTCGAGTTCAGCTGGAGTTGAGCCGATGAGCTACACGCTCGAGCAGCTTGCCGACGAGTGCCACGCAATCCTCAAGCGCGATCCCGGTCCCGCGGGCCGCACGCGCATCTGTGCCCTCATCGAGAAGGCCCTCAAGGACGAGGCCTTCCTTGCCAAGAACCTGGGCCCCGGCACGCCCGAGCGAAAGGTGATTTATCAGGACCCCGATCTCGGCTTCTGCATCCTCGCGCACGCCTACGAGGGCGTGAAGGAGAGCAAGCCGCACGATCACGGGCACTCCTGGGCGATCTACGGCCAGGCGAAGGGCGAGACCATCATGAGTGATTGGGCGCTGGTCGAGCAGGCGACCGAGACCCAGACCGGCAAAGTGCGCCACCTCCGGAGCTACTCCCTCAAGCCCGGCATGGCCCGGCTCTACAACGAGGGCGATCTGCACTCTCCGCGCCGCGACGGGCCGACCCGGCTCATCCGCGTCGAGGGCATGAACATGGACAAGGTGCGCCGGCTCTCCTACGAGAGCGTCTGAGCGCCATCTCGCGCGGCCTTCAGGCGCGGCGCAGCACCGCGCTCAACGCGCGGGCTGCCTTGCGCAAGGCCTCGAGCGCCGAGCGCGTCTCGCGCGCGAGTCTCAGCAGCTCCGGGATCTGACCGGGCCTCGCGGCGATCGATCCCAAGACGCGCACGCTCGGCTGTCCCGACCGGGTGAGCGGCACCAAGGCCGCCGGCGGCAGGTCGCGGTCGGCCGCGTCCGCAATGACGCGAAACACCAGGAACGGGATGCGCGCCCGCTCGGCGGCGCGGGCCACGCGATGGCTTTCGAGGTCGACCGCGATGGCGTGCGTCGCCGCGCGCAGCCGGGCTTTTTCGGCCGTACTCGCCGCGATCGCCTCGGCGCCCAGGATGCCGCCGACCACCAGTGGGAGTCCCGCGGCGTGTGCCGCGCGCGTGAGCCGCGCGTGCCATTCAACATCGACCCAATGCGCCTCGCCGTTCGTGCCGCGCACAGCCGCGGGCGCGATCAGCGTGCAGCTCGCGAGGTTCGGCGCCAGGCCGCCGGCGATCCCGAAGCTCACGAGCCCCGGCACGCCTTGCTCGATCAGCCGGCGGATCGCGCGCTCGGTGCCTTCCGGCGTCCCCGCGCCCGCCGCCGCCACCAGACCGGCTTCCCGAGCGATCTCGGCCTCGGCCGCGAGCCCGGTCACCGCGCCGGTCGCCATTTAGATCCCGTAGGGCGTCGTGACGGCGTTGCCGCGCCTCAAATTGCGATAGCGCGCGAGCGCCCAGAGCGGGAAGAACGCGCGATAGCCGTGGTAGCGCAGATAGAAGACGCGCGGGAATCCCACGGCGGTATAGAGCTCCTCGTCCCAGAGCCCCGCCTCATTCTGCGTCGACAGGAGATAGCCGATTCCGCGCTCGACGGCGGGGTGCGCCGTCTCGCCCGCCGCCATCAGGCCCAGCAGGGCCCAGGCGGTTTGCGAGGGCGTGCTCTCCTTGGCCTCGCCGCGCGGCTGGTCCGCCCAATAGGATTTTCCGTCCTCGCCCCAGCCGCCGTCAGCGCGTTGGCGAGCCAACAACCACTCGACCGCGCGGCGCATCGCCGGCGATCCTCGATCGACATTGGCGGCATTGAGCGCCGAGAGCACCGACCACGTGCCATAGATGTAGTTCGTGCCCCAGCGGCCGAACCAGGAACCGTCCGGCTCCTGCTCGCGCAGGAGATAGGCGACGCCCGCGTCGAAGACCCGGTCGTCGCGTCCGTCCTCCGCGCTCCGCATCTGGCCGAGCAGGCCGACGCAGCGCGCGGAGACGTCGGCGGTCGGTGGGTCCAGCAGCGCGCCGTGATCGGCGAAGGGGATGTAATTCAGATGATAGTAGACGTTGTCCGCGTCGAAGGCGCCCCAGCCGCCGTTCCGGCTCTGCATGCCCTCGATCCATTCGGCCGCGCGGTCGATGGCGTTGCGATACCGCGCGCCATCGTGGCGATGCATGGCGAGCGCCACCACCGCAGTGTCGTCGACATCGGGATAATGCGGGTTTGCGTACTGGAAGGCCCAGCCGCCCGGCCGCACATTGGGGCGCCACTCCGCCCAGTCGCCCTTGAGGTCGAGGATCTGCCGCTCGGCGAGCCAGTCGAGGCCGCGCTCCGCCGCATCGGCCGCGGCGCCACCCGCTTCCAGGAGCGCGTGACAAACCAGGCTGGTGTCCCACACCGGCGAGACGCAGGGCTGGCAATAGGAGCGGCCCGGCTCCAGCACCAGCAGCTTCTTGAGCGAGCGCTTGGCGGTGACGAAGGCAGGGTCATCCTTGGGATAGCCGAGGCAGTCGAACATCATGACGGAGTTCGCCATGGCGGGATAGATGGCACCGAGCCCGTCATCGCCGTTGAGGCGCTCTTTCACGAACGCGACCGCCTTGGCGATCGCGCTCTCGCGCGAGCGCCGCGGGAAATACCGCTCCGCCCAGCGCAGATGGCGATCGAGCCGTGCGAAGGCTCCGGCCCAGACCGAGCCCGTGAGGCCCGGCGGCGGAATGGGCGCGCCCGGGAGGAACAGCTCCTGCACCGAGATGCCGCGGGGATTGCGCGCGCGCGGCCGCTTCGCCATCAGCACCAGGAGCGGCACGATCACGGTGCGCGACCAGTAGGAGACCTTGCTCAGGTGGAAGGCGAACCAGCGCGGCAGGTGCATGATCTCCACCGGCATCACCGGCACGTGCCGCCAATCCATCTGGCCGAAGAGCGCAAGCTGGACGCGCGTGAAGACATTCACGTGGCCCGCGCCGCCATGGGCCAGCACCGCCTCGCGCGCGCGGCGCATGTGCGGCGCGTCGGGTGAATCGCCCGCGGCCTTCAGTGCGAAATAGGCCTTCACCGTCGCGGAAATATTGAAATCGCCGCCGTGGAACAGCGGCCAGCCGCCGTGATCCGCCTGGATCGAGCGGATGTAATGCGCAAGCGCCCGCTGCTCGCCCTCGTCGATCTCGTCGAGGTAATGCTGCAGCAGCAGGTATTCCGCGGGGATCGTGACGTCGGCCTCGAGCTCGAACACCCAGTGCCCGTCCGGCTGCTGCAGGCGCAGCAGAGCCTCGGCCGCGCCATCGACGGCCTCGTCGAGGCTGGCCGGCGGCGCGGCGGCGGCATGGGCAAAGGCGCTGGAGGATGCCATCGGTCGGTCGGACGCGGTTTCGGGTCGGGGCGCGGGCGCCAAGAAGGGTACGTTCTCTGATTTCATCGATGAAAAACACCCCTAGATTGGCGGCTCGGTCGGTCGGAGGTTTCGGGTCGGGGTGCGGGCGCCAAGATGGCGGCGGCGGCCCCTCGCCTCAAGCCTTTTGTGACGCGAGCGCCGCGGCGGCGGCGAAGCCGGACCGGATCGCACCCTCTATGGTGGCGGGGAGCCCGGTATCGGTCCAGTCGCCCGCGAGCACCAGGTTGTCCCATTGCGTGCGCGTCTTCGGCCGGCGCGCGACCTGCGCGGGGGTCGCCGCGAAGGTGGCGCGGCGTTCCTTGACGATCTGCCAGGGCGGCAGAGGCTCCCCGGGCAGATCATAGGCCCGCGCGACATCGCGCCAGAGCACCTGCGCCAGCTCTTCCGCGGGCGTCTCCATGAACCGGTCCGCCGCGCTCACGGTGACCGAGAGCACCTCGCGCTTGCGGAACACCCACTCCGCCGTGCCGCCGACGAGGCCGATGAAGAGCGGCGCATCCGCGGGAGCGCCGATCCGGTAATGCGCATTGAGGATCGCGCGAAACTCGTCGGGCGCCGTGAGTCCCGGCAGCAGCCGAGCCGCGACGGGCGCGGTGACGGCGAGCACCGCCGCATCCTCGGGGCCGAGCTCGACGCGGCCATCGTCGAAATCGAGCGCGCTGAGGCGCGATCCCGCCGGGTCGACGGCGCGCAGGCGCGCACGCAAGCGGACGCTGGCACCGAGCATCGAGAGGCGCGCGAGCGCGGGATCGATCAGGCTCTCCGAGAGCCCCTCGCGCGGCACCAGCGGCCGGCAGGCGGCGCCGCCCCGCCCGAAGCTCTCGCCGAGCACGCGGCTCAGCAAGAGCGCCTGTCCGGCTTCGGCCTCGGTGTTGAGTGCCGCGACCGCGAGCGGCTGCCAGAGCCGGCGGAAGAGCGTGTCGTCCGTCAGCATCGCCGAGACGGTCGCCTCCGCGCGGGCGCGCCGCAGCGGAAATGCCTGCAAGTAGTCTCGCGCGGCGGTGCCGGGCACGCGCCGGCTCGGGCTCCAAATCCACCAGGGGATGCGCCCGGTGTTCGGCCGCACCGTCCAGCGCTCGCCGGTGGCGATATCGAGAAAGGGATAGGCAGGCTTGGCGGGACCGACCAGCGTGTCCCGCGCGCCAATCGCGTCGAGATAGGCCATCGCCGCGCTGTTGCCGGCGATCAGCAGGTGATTGCCGTTGTCGATCCGGCAGCCGAGCGTGGCATCGAGGTAGGAGCGGCACCGCCCGCCCGCCTGCGGGCTCGCCTCATGCAGCACGACGCTCCGGCCAGCCTCGGCGAGATGCAGACCCGCCGCAAGCCCCGCGAGCCCCGCCCCTACCACATGGACGCGGCTCACAGCAGGCCGTAGCGGAGCGCGAGCCAGAGCTTGAGCGCGGCGGGGATCCGCACCTCGCGCTCGAGGTCGCGCCAGCCGCGGCGGCGCAGGCGGCCGAGGATCGCATGATAGACCGCGGCCATCGCCGCCGCCGGCCGCATCGGGCGGCGCGGGCAATCGCGCATTGCCGCGCGCGCCTCGGCGAAATGCCGCTCCGCGATCTCGGCCAATGCCGCGCAGACCCGCGGCAATGCCGGCTGCTTCAGCACGGTTGCGGGATCGGTCGCGGATATGCCTTCGGCCTGCAGAAGCTCGCGCGGGAGATAGAGGCGTCCGCGCGCGCCGTCCTCGGCAAGGTCGCGCAGGATGTTCGTGAGCTGCAGCGCGCGGCCGAGCGCGTGTGCCACGCGGTCGGCGGCTTCGGTGGCGACGCCGAAGGCGCGCACGGAGAGCCGGCCCACCGCGCTCGCGACCCGGTCGCAATAGAGGTCGAGCTCGGCGAGGCCGGGTGCGCGGATGTCCGCAGCGTCCATCTCCATGCCGTCGATCACCGCCAGGAAATCCTCGCGCCGAAGGTCGAAGGCGCGCGTCGGCTCGAGCAGCGCTCGCCCCGCCGTGGTGGCGGGGCGGCCCGCGAACAAACTGGCGATCTCGCCCCGCCAGGCATCGAGCTCGCGGCGCTTCGCCTCGGGCGGGGCGCTGCCGTCGGCGATGTCGTCCACCTCGCGGCAAAAGGCGTAGATCGCGAACATGGCGTCGCGCCGCGCCTCCGGCAGCACGCGCATCGCCCAATAGAACGAGGTGCCCGCGGCCTCCACGCGCGCGCGGACCGCCGCGCGCGCCTCGTCCGCCGTCTCGGCCGCGCGCCCGGGAGCGACAGCGACGCTCAAGTAGGCAGTGTCCTAATTTGCATCCCCTCCGGCGAAAGGCACCGAGTCTTCGAACACGGCCGCGCGCGCGCGCCCCCATCGGCAGAGGCCTGATCCATTAAATTGCAGGTCTAGGGCCGCTTTCGCCATGTGTCACTCCAAAGCTCGTTCCACCGATTCCTCAACGGACCATAGCCGGTCCTCGGGCCCTGCCGCCATTGCCAGCGTGACACGCAGCCCGCTTTGGCGCGTCCGAAATTGTACCGCGCGCGGCGCGCCGCTGGAGCCGTCGAAGTGGCCATCCGTCATTCCCGGCGCTGTTCGCACCCATTTTGCACACGGAACCAAACGAGGCACCTTCGTGTCAGATGTTGGCAGACCTTCGTGTCATAGGATGGCGCTGCCACCTCCTAGCCCGGTCACAGTATTGACGAAAGCTTCGGTTGGGGAGCGGTCGGCAATCAAAAGCATCTTCAATACCGTATTGATCCAGCAAGGAGCACACGATGTATCACCTGAAGTCCGTGACGATGCCAACTCTGGCCGCTCTCGCCTCGCTGACGCTTGCGGCTTGCGCGAGCACCAGCTCGGTCGACGCCGTCAACGCCAAAGCCGACCAAGCGAATGCAACGGCCCAGCAGGCACTGCAAGCCGCTCAGCAGGCCGATGCAAACGCCAGGGCCGCACAAGCACAGGCGAGCGCCGCACAACAACAGGCGAGCCTACAGTATCAGAGAAGCTTGAAGAAATAACCGCGTAGGCGCGAGGTCCAGCGGTCGTCCGCGATCGCTGGAGCTCGCGACGCGCACGGAGGTTTGAGGGTTCTCGCGTTTGAGGGTTCCCGATGTCTCGCCAGCCGGACCGCGGCGCGGGAGTGACGGCGCTTGGCCTGATCCCATGTCTGCTGCAACTCGCGACGCCGGCCGCAGCGGCCGAGTTTCCGCTCGCTGCAGACGGTAAGGCGATCGGCGCGATCGCCTTCTACGACACGCGCCCGTCGGACACGCTGATGGACGTGGCACGATCCTATGACCTCGGGTTCACGCAGCTGATGGCGGTCAATCCGGGGACCAGTCCCTGGATGCCCCCGGCCGGCACGCGCATCACCCTGCCGAATGTCTATCTGCTTCCGGATGTGCCGCATCAAGGCATCGTGATCGACCTCGCGGCGCAACGGCTACACTACTTCCCGCCCGGCAAGAGCACGGTCGAGAGCTATCCCATCGGCATCGGCGTGATCGGGGCAACGACGCCGGTCGGGGTCACGCGGGTTACCGCCAAGGTGGCCAACCCCGTCTGGTATCCACCGCCCTCGATCCATGCCGAGCGGCCCGAGTTGCCTGCAAGGGTTCCAGCTGGACCCGACAATCCCCTAGGCGCTTACGCCTTCCGCCTCGGCTGGCCCGGCTACCTCATCCACGGTACCAACAAGCCCGATGGCGTCGGGAGAAACGTAAGCCACGGTTGCATTCATCTCTATCCCGAAGACATCGAACGCCTCTTCAACGAAGTCGCCGTCGGCACTGAAGTGCGCGTGGTCCGTGGCGACGTGAAGGTGGCCCGGATCGGCGCTGAGCTCTTCGTGGAGGCGCATCCGACCAAGGAACAAGCAGACGAGCTCGACATCGAGGGGACGTTGACGCCGATCGCGCCGCCGGCGGATCTTCAAACGCGCGTTACCGCCGCCGCCGGCGATCAGATCCGGCGCATCGATTGGTCGATCGTGCGCCGCGTCGTCAACGAGCGGACCGGCATCCCGACGCGGGTCACTCTGCCGAGCGGATCGGGCAATCCGTCCTGAATTTTTCAGGGACGAATCTCGACGACTGTTCCGTCGGCTACCTCGCGCCAGATTTCCTCGATCGCGCGGTTGCTGACCGCGATGCAGCCGGCTGTCCAGTCTTTCTGGAAAGCTGCGGGATCTGCCAAATCGAAGCCGGGCGGGAAGCCATGAATGAACACCGCACCGCCGGGATCGAGCTGCTGTGAGCGCGCTCGGGCGGCATCAGCCGCGCTCGGATACGAGATATGCAGCGCCAGATGGTACCGGGAGGCCGCTTGACGGCGGTCGATCCGATAAATGCCCTCGGGCGTTCGATTGTCCCCCTGCCGGAGTTTCGGCCCGAGGGGATCGCGGCCGAGGTCGATCGGATAGGACTTGATCACCCTGCCTTGGTGCAACAACTCGAGGAGGCGCCGGCTTTTCAGCACGACAACGCGATCCACGAGGCGCGCTTCCTGCGCCTGTAGAGGGCTCGCAGCCAGCGCCGCGGCCACGACGAATGCCGCAAGCGGCAGAACCGCAATTCTGGATAATGCCCCCGGGCCCAACCACTCTGACAACGCCGGCCGCCGAGCCGGCACCCCCCGCGCGCGAAAAATCCCCTGATACTCCCCGGTACCGCAAAGTTCGTGCGCGATGGTGTAAGTCGCCCGCTCGCGGGAGACAAGCAAAATCCGGTTGAAATCGCTGGCATCCGCGATCGCCGCTGCGCGCGACCGGATATCAAATTGCCGCATGGCGACCACCTATGGGAAGCAGGCGTCGCGGTCTTGGGCGCAAGCGCGACTTTGCGGCCGGGCGTTTACGATGAGGGCGGCGACAGTTCTTGCGTCGACAACACGACGCTCAGGGCAGCCGTCTCGACTGCCGTCCGCGCCAGAGCCCCACCAGCACCGAGGCGCCGAAATCATAGGGCGTGAGCTTGACGCGGCCAGCCACGGGATCACCGCGCCTGAGCCGCTGGGTCAAGCGCTCCGCCAGGCTCACGATGACAGCGGTTTCCCGCCGCAAGCCCGGACTCACCACGTGGGGCGGCAGGCCGCGGGCCTCGCGCACCAGCTCCGCGGTGCGATCGAGCAGATGATCGAGCGCCGTGCGCAAACCGGGCGTCGCCGCGCGCTGGTCGAGATCCTCGATGTTGGAGCCGAATCGCTCGAGCACCTCGGTCGGGAGATAGACGCGGTCGAGGTCGCGATGATCGGCGACGCAATCCTGCAGATGGTTCAGCACCTGGAGTGCCGAGCAGAGCGCATCGTTGGACGGCCAGGCGTCGCGGCTCTCGCCGTGGAGATCGAGCACCTGCCGCCCGACCGGCGAGGCCGAGTAGCGGCAGTAGCTCATGAGATCGTCCCAATCCCGGTAGCGCAGCTTGGTCGCATCCAGGCGGAACGCGCGGAGTACGTCGTGGCAGTGCTGTGCCACGACGCCGGTCTCGATCAGGCTGTCGCGCATGGCGCGCGCCGCGGGCGCGTCGTCGCCGCGCGCGCCCTCGAGCACCTCGCCCATGCGGTCGAGCCGGCGCAGTTTCTCCTCCGCCGTGAGCGCGGGATTGTCCGCGACATCATCGGCCTCGCGCGCGAAGCGGTAGAACGCATGGACATGCGGCCGCAGCTCCGCGCGGATCAGCCAGGAGCCGACCGGAAAATTCTCGTCGCGTGCCGCCTTGCCGGAGGGTGTCTCGACCGTCGCGGACATCAGGCGCGGCTCTGCTGTTGGATGCGCCCCTTCCATTCGGCCCCTTTTCCGAGCCAATGCCGGCGCGCCGAATCCAGCGTGGCGGCCATGTAGACGATCGCGATCAACGGCAGCAGCGGCGCCCATCCCGGCGAGCGCCCATAAAGCCGGAGCGTCGGCAGGTATGCTACCGCCATGGCGGCCCAAGCGGCCAATCCCAGCATGGCGCTCCCGCCGCCGGAGAGGCTCACCGCCACGGGCGCCACGAAGGTGAGCGCCAGGCCCAGGACGGTCGCGGCCAGTACCACCGGCGAGTACCCGAGCTGGGCGTAAGCGGTGCGCGCCACCATGCGCCAAATATCGCCGAGCGCGGGATAGCGGCGCAAGCTCCGCGTCTGGCCGCTGAGGCCGAGCCAGATCGGCCCGCCCTCCTTGACGGCGCGGCCGAGGGCACAGTCGTCGATGATCTCGCCGCGGATCGCCGCGATGCCGCCGATCCGCCGCAGCACCTCGCGGCGCACCAGGACGCAGCCGCCGGCGGCGCCCGCCATGCGCTTGGCGGGATCGCGGATCCAGGAGAAGGGATAGAGCATCTCGAAGAAGAACACGAAGGCGGGGATCATGAACCGCTCGGCGAGGCTCTCGGCGCGGAGCTTCACCATCAGCGAGGCAAGATCGACGCCCGCCTCGATGCGCGCCGCGAGCTCGCGCAGGTTCGTCGCGTGATGCACGATGTCGGCATCGGTCAGCAGGATCAGCTCGGGCTCGATCGGCTCGCGTTTCGACAGAGTGTCAGAGGTTCTCCGCTCGACATCGTTCTCACCATTCTCGTCATGGCCGTGCTTGTCACGGCCATCCACGTCTTCCTTGGCCCCAGAAGAATCCGTGGATGCCCGCGACAAGCGCGGGCATGACGTATCCGAGGGATGCTGGCCCTGAGCGGTCGCAGTCCATCGCTCGATCGCCTCGAGGCCTTCGTTGATCGCCCAGAGCTTGCCAGTCCAGCCCGGCGGCAAACGGCGCGCCGGGACGATGCTCAGGCGCTCGGCGGCGCCGAGGGCTTCGGCGGTTTCGCGCGCGCGCTCGGGCGTGCCGTCGGTGCTGTGGTCGTCGACCAGCACGACCGAGAACGCGCCCGGATAGTCCTGGCTCAGCAGCGAGCCGAGCGCGGCGCCGACGAACTCCGCCTCGTCGCGCGCGGGCACGACGGCGGCGATTCCGGGCCAGCGCGAAGGCACCGGCGCCGGCGGCAGCACGCCCTCGCGCCAGAACCCGCCGCGGCCGAACAGCAGATAGACCCAGATGGCGAAGCTCGCGGCGGCAATCACGTCCCAGCCCGTCATCGCACCATCCCCGCCGCGTGGAACCATTGGATGGCCTCGGCGAGCGCATGGTCGGCAGACCTCGCGCGATAGCCGAGCTCGCGCTCCGCCTTCGCCGAGGCGAAATACATCTTCTTGCGGGCCATGCGCAGGCTGTCGAACGTCACCATCGGCTCCTTGTCGGTCAGCCGGGCCATTGCCTCCGCCACCGCCGCGATGGGCCACACCACCGGCAGCGGCAGCCGCACGACCGGCGGGCGGCCGCCAACGATCGCCGCGATGCGGCGGAGGATCTCGGCGAGCGGCAAATTCTCGCCGCCGAGGATGTAACGCTCGCCGACGCGTCCGCGCTCCTCCGCCAGCAGGTGCCCGCGCGCGACGTCCTCGACATGGACGAGGTTGAGCCCGGTATCGACGAAAGCGGGCATGCGGCCCGAGGCCGCCTCGACGATCATGCGTCCGGTGGGCGTGGGCTTGATGTCGCGCGGCCCGATCGGCGTCGAGGGATTGACGATCACCGCCGGGAGTTGCCGCCTCTCCACTAACCGGTGCACCTCCACCTCCGCCAGGAACTTCGAGCGCTTGTAGGGGCCGACCATGTCGTCGAGCGTGCTGGGCGTCGTCTCGTCGGCAGGCGTGCCGTCGCCATGGAGGCCGAGCGTCGCGACGCTCGAGGTGTAGACCACGCGCTCGACGCCGGCCGCGAGTGCCGCGGTCATCAGCGCGCGTGTGCCCTCGACATTGGCGCGGTACATCGCCGTGGGATCGCGTACCCAGAGTCGGTAGTCCGCGGCCACGTGGTAGAGTGCGCCGCAACCCGCGACCCCGGCGGCGAGGCTCTGGGCGTCCTCGAGCGAGCCCTCAAAGATCTCGAGATCGAGCCCCGCGACGTTGCGCCGGTCGCTGCCGGGCCGGCAGAGCGCGCGCACGTGCCGCCCCGCGGCAATCAGCGCGCGCGCGACCGCGGTGCCGACGAACCCCGTTGCCCCCGTCACCAGTACGGGCTTGCCGGAAATGGGAGCCATGGGGGATCGCTGAGTGGCTGGCCGCCCTCAGGTCGCCGCCGCCAGCGCGGGCTGAGCCTGTCGGATGAACCCGCCCGCGACCTCGCGGGCTTCGAGATCGGTCGCCACGACGTCCTCGAGGTCCGCGACCGGCCGGGCGGGAAGCGCGTCCAGCGTCCGCTCGACCGCCTGGGCGATGTCGAGGAAGCCGATGCGCCGCTCGAGGAAGGCCGCGACCGCGACCTCGTTGGCGGCGTTCAGCACGGTGGGCGCGGTGCCGCCGTCGGCGAGCGCCGCGCGCGCGATCCGGAGCGCCGGGAAGCGCTGAGGATCGGGCGGCTCGAAGGTGAGCCGCTCGAGGGTCGCGAAATCGAGCCGCGGGCTCGGCGCGGCGATGCGGTCGGGCCAGCCGAGCGTGCTCGCGATCGGCGTGCGCATGTCGGGCGAGCCCAGCTGCGCCAGCACCGAGCCATCGCGATAGCAGACCATGCCGTGCACGACGGATTGCGGATGCACCACCACGTCGATGCGCTCGCTCGGCAGGTCGAACAGATAGTGCGCCTCGATCACCTCGAGGCCCTTGTTCATCATGGTGGCGGAGTCGACCGAGATCTTGGCGCCCATGCGCCAGTTCGGATGCGCCACCGCCTGCTCCGGCGTCATGCGCTCCATCTCCGCGAGGCTGCGCTCGCGGAAGGGCCCGCCGCTGGCGGTCAGGATGATGCGCTCGATCGCGTGGCGGCGATCGTCGTCGAACACCTGGAAGATCGCGTTGTGCTCGCTATCGGCGGGCAGCAGGCGCGCGCCGCAGCGCTTCACCTCCGCGGTCACCATGGCGCCCGCGCAGACCAGCGTCTCCTTGTTGGCGAGCGCCACCAGCGCGCCGCGCCGGACCGCGGCCAGCGTCGAGGCGAGCCCCGCCGCGCCCACGATCGCCGCCATCACCCAATCGGCCGGATGCATCGCCGCCTCGACCAGCGCCTCGGGTCCCGCGGCGGCCTCGATCCCCGTGCCCGAGAGGGCTTCTTTCAACGCGCGGTAGCGGCGCTCGTCCGCCACCACCGCGAACTTGGCGCGGAGCCGCTTGGCCTGGTCGGCCAGGAGCTCGACGTTCCCATTGGCGGTCAGCGCCTCAACGGCGTAGCGCTCGGGCTCCGCCTCCACGAGCGAGACCGTGTTGCGGCCGACCGAGCCGGTCGAGCCGAGGATGCTGACCCGGCGTATCGATACATTCACGGATGCCATGGTTACTGATAGACCCGCCACTCAACCGGCGCCAAGTGCCAAAAAAGTCAGCCTTCCGGGCAGGGCGGCCCATCGAGGTCGGTCGGTCGGGGGTGGAGTGCCTCCACCAGCCGGGCGAGCCGCTCCATCCCGCGGTCCCTGATGCCGAGCTCCCGGAGGTGCTCGACCGTAGAAGAAAGATAGTTAGAGCAAGACCCTAGAGCGCCTTCTGCACGTGAGATCACAACTGCGACCTGGGCGTCCGGCAGCCGCCCGGCATAACGGGGATGCCGGGCGTTCATGGTGAAGGCGATCGCGGCGACCGGGCCCTCCGGCGTCACAGTTTTGACCCATCGGGCCTGATAGGCGCCGGTCACCATCTCCCGGCGCCAGAGGATCATCAGTTCGTGCTCGGCCTCGGCCTCGGCGATTCGGTAGGCGATGCCTCGGCAGGAGCCGCCCCGCTCCAGCGCGAGCATCAGGCCGGGACAGTCGGGTGTGCCGCGGCCCAGATGGGTCCAGAGGCAGAAGCGCCGGTGATAGCCACGCAGCTCCGCGCAGCGCCGCTCGAGCGTGTGGATCGTCGGATTCCAGATCAACGAGCCGTAGGCGAAGACCCAGACGTCGCCGGGAGCGTCGGGCCGCGCCTCCAGCATCCCCGCGATCGAGGCCGCATGCTCCTCGTCGGTCGCGACCTTGAGGCTCGGGTCGGCTTTGGTGAGCCAGCGGCGCACCGAGCCATCCATGATGCTCTCGCGGGTGAGCTTGATCTCGCCCTTGTGCGCAGTCATGAGCCCGCGTCGGCGTCGAGACCGGCCTGCAGCTTGGCCAGAACCGCGCGGAGCTTGCCCACGTCCTCCGCCGAGACGCCGCGCAAGGCCACCTCGTTCACCGCCGCCGCGAGCGGCAGCAGCTCGCGCCGGAGCGCGCGGCCTCGCTCGGTCAGGAACACGTTGACGACGCGGCGGTCGGTGCGGCTGCGCAGGCGCCGCACGAAGCCCTTGCGCTCCATATTGTTGAGGGCACTCGCGGTGGTCGGCTCCATCATGCCGACGCGCTGGCTCAGCTCGCGCTGGCTGATGCCGTCCTCTTGCCAGAGCACGCGCAGGAAGTACCACATGCCGATGCTGACGCCGTGCGGCGCGATCCGCGCCTGCAAGGCGCGGGTGAAGGCGCGGTGGGTCTGGCGGACGAGGTAACCGACGCTTCGGCTCGTCGGCAGCACATCGTCCTCGGGCGTCGCCGCCGAAGGTGCCGTCGTTTCTCGTCTGCGCGCGATCGCCGCCATGCCGACCAGGATTGACCCTCGTGAGGCCCTCTGCGATTCTTATGGTTCGATATCTAACCTTTTTCCGGGAAAGGCGCCAGCCTTGGACGATTGGGCGCTCGGTCACTCGAATGCGGCGCCGCGGCAATGGCCCGAGGGCGGGCTCTCGCGCGTCCCCTACTGGATCTATACGGACCCGGAGGTTTACAGCACCGAGCAGGAGCGCATCTTCTGCGGGCAGAGTTGGTGCTACGTCGCCCTCGAGGCCGAGATCCCGAACGCCGGCGATTTCATCCGGACCTATGTCGGCGACAAGCCCGTGGTGATCGTGCGTGACGGCGAGGGCGGCATCAGCGCGCTCCTCAATCGATGCGCGCACCGCGGCGTCGAGTTCTGCCAGCAGGCGCACGGCACCGTCCGCGAGTTCATGTGCCCCTATCACCAGTGGACCTATGACTTGAAAGGCACGCTCCTGGGCGTGCCGTTCCGGCGCGGCGTCAAGCAGCAGGGTGGCATGCCCGCGGATTTCCGGCTGGAGGAGCACAATCTGACGCGGCTCGCGGTGGCGCGGCGGCACGGCGCGGTGTTCGCCAGCTTCGCCCAGGATCTCCCGAGCCTGGAGGATTATCTGGGTCCGCGCATGCTCGGTTACTTCGACCGCGTGCTCGACGGCCGGCCGCTTCGGGTGCTTGGCTACATGCGCCAGCGCATCGGCGCCAATTGGAAGCTGATGTTCGAGAACATCAAGGACCCCTATCACGCGAGCCTGCTGCACGTGTTCCTGGTGAGCTTCGGCCTCTTCCGCGCGGACCAGCCCTCGGCCGTCGAGATGGACGAGAGCGGCCGTCACAGCGTGCTCGTCTCCATGCGCGGCGAGCAGAAGGCGAACGAAGGCACCGCCGAGATGAAGTCCTTCAAGGCCGACTTCAAGCTCGCCGACCCGCGGCTTCTCGATCCCGTGCGCGAATTCCCGGGCAGCGCCACGGTGGTGATGCAGACGCTGTGGCCGAACCTGATCGTGCAGCAACAGTCGAACACGCTCGCCATGCGCCAGCTGGTGACGCGCGGCCCGCGCGCCTTCGACCTCATGTGGACCTTCTTCGGCTACGCCGACGACACCCCGGAGATGACCCAGCGTCGCCTGCGCCAGGCGAACCTGATGGGCCCCTCGGGCTTCGTCTCCAACGACGACGGCGAGATCATCGAATTCTCCCAGGCGGGCATGGAGGCCTTCCCGCGCGACGCCGGCGTCCTGGAGATGGGCGGACGCGACGTCCGCAACGAGGACCACATGGTGACGGAAGCCGCGATCCGCGGCTTCTACCAGGAGTACCGCCGGGTGATGGGGCTGTGAGGCGCGGGTCATGCTGACCCCCGAGCTCCGCGACGAGATCGAGGCGCTCTACGCCGATTACGCCGAGGCGCTCGACGACAACGAGCTCGAGCGCTGGCCGGAGTTCTTCATCGAGGATTGCCTCTACAAGCTGGTGCCGCGGGAGAATTGGGAGCGCAAGCTGCCGATCGCGCTGATGCTCTGCGAGAGCAAGGGCATGCTGCGCGATCGCGTCAACGCCGTGCGCAACACTGCGCTCTATGCGCCGCGCACTTTCCGGCACCTGATCGGCCAGTTCCGCATCGAGGCCGAGACGCAAGAGCGCATCCGCGTGCGCGCCAACTACGTGGTGTTCCAGACGCTCGTCGACGACCTCACGCGCATCCAGAACGCCGGCAAGTACATCGACCTCGTCGTGCGCACGCCGGATGGCCTGCGCTTCCGCGAGAAGATCTGCGTCTTCGATTCCGTCCTGGTGCCGAACTCGCTG